>JAATFE010000427.1 GCA_015655365.1 Terriglobales bacterium | reverse complement strand
TTGAGCTGGCGCGCGGTGAAGAAGGCCTCTTTGGCGCAGGTGGAGCACTCGGTGCCGTGCAGCCCCTCGTAGCAACTGCGCAGGCTGGTATGACCCAGGGCGCGGTCACAGCGGCAGTAGCAGGGAAGCTGGTAGAGCACGTTCCCCATGCGAACCGCCTGCTGGTAGACATGCACCTGCCAGGGATAGCGGAAGTTCTCGCCCGTCAGTTTGGAGCCGGAAAGGATCGCCGGCAGGGCGCTCACCTTGAGCGGGGCTGCGGGGTGGTAGGCGGGAACATCTTCGGCCGGGTTCGACCACTGGGCATAGCTGGCCGCGGTCAGGACAAAGACACCCAGACCCAGGACCCATTGGCGCTTAATCGGATTATTCATGGCAGGCTCTCTCGTTCCCATCTTAACCCGGAACTGTGTCCGGACGAAACTAGGATACTCGGGGATCTCCGGAGTTTGGAAAAGAGCACTCGCGCGGATAAAAAAAGACGGCACGAACGGTTTTCTGTTCGTGCCGGGAGGCCAGTGACGCAAACTACTTCCTGTCTCGGAGGGTCAATGTCGACCGCCTCCTCAACTGGAATATATACACCATAGCATAGATTCACAGGAAAGCAAATACAAAAATCGAAATTTTTAAATCGTAATCCGCCAGCTATCGTTTGTACCGGTCAGGCATCTAAGTTCGCAGCAGCATTTCTGCCGGTGGAGCACGGAAGGAGCCGAGGCAAGGGGCTTTTATGTTATGGCAAGATCTATGAAATCTTCTACTTCGGCGACATTAAGACACGAAGACGCGTCTTCTTCAGGCTGGCTTAAGCTGGGCGTGATAATGGCTGCATCGGTTCTTGCCGGGGGGCTGGCTGCGGCTTGGTGGTACCGAAAGACCCTGACAACTCTCCGTCAAGCCGAAGAAAACGGTATAAATCCGCAATATGGAATTTCAGAAGACGACCTTGCGGATGAAGGTTGAGCTGCTGGAGCCAGGTAGACGTGGTACGGCGAACAGAGTGCTTCGAATAGGAACGAAACTTGGCCGTCCGGTAAGACCAAGCGCCTGCGCCCCTGCCGCTTTTCAAAGCGCCCATAGGTGTTCAATTTTGTACGGTCCACAACTGGAAATGTGGATTAGAAATTCTGACGAGCAGATTTCTGTCCAGGAGGCTCACATGACTACCATCATCAAGCCTGGGTGGAGCAAACCCTCCACCATCCTGTTTGCCGCCGAACTCCCTGCCTACGAAAAAGCGTTTGGCTTTGCATTGGCTGAGGCTACCGAATTTGGCGCCGATCTTATTATTTTTCATGCATATGGATGCCTGGACGGGGGGTCTCCGGAGGGCCCTGCGAGCTCTTGCGACACCAGCCGGGAAAAGAAACGCCGCCTGGAGCCTCTTGCCGATTGCGCCAGAGATCTGGGGATACACAGCCGGATCGTGGCCCGGCCGGGACTGGCGGCGGACCAGATTCTCACTTTCCTGGGCGAACGGAAGATCGATCGCGTCATTATGGGCGCTCATTCTCCCGGCCCCATCGGCAAGTTGCTGGTGGGGCCGGTGGCCGAAACGGTGCTGCGCTGTGCCAATGTGCCGGTTTGCATTGTCGGCCCCAACGTGGACGAGGAAAGCTATCGCAAAGGGGCGAGCCGCAATATACTCTGCGATGTCAGCAAGCAGGAAACCTGCCGCGTGGTAGCGACTTTCGGAGCGGAACTGGCGGCCCGGCGCAACGCCAACCTGATTTTGCAGCAAGTGATTGAGCCGCACGAGAACGCCAGGATGCCGGGCAACCAGACCGTTGACCAGATCGCGGCTGAACTTCCCTTGCTGGTACCAGACAAGCTGCATGACGGCGCTCGTTTGCAAACCAGGGTAGCGGTGGGCGATCCGACCGAGGAACTGCTCTATCAGGGCAGGGTCCGGAAAGCGAGCCTGATTGTGTTGGGAGCTCAGGAAGCCTCCCATTTTGCCGCCATTACCCGCACCGGCACGGTCTATAAGGTGTTGGCCTACGCACCTTGCCCGGTGATGACGCTCTCCCCAGTCGTGCTGGCCTCATGCGTTACCAAGCCGGTTCAGTCTGTGTCGCACGAGGACAACTACTATTTGGCCGGCGTGGTGTGAGCGGTGTTCCAGTTTGAGCAGTTTACACAGCTTTGTCTGCGGCGGCGGCCAACTCGAAGTCCTTTGCGGTGAGGCCGCTGGCGTCGTGGGTTGCCAGCGCGAGGCGAACCCGGTTATAGCGAATATCGATGTCCGGATGGTGCCCGGCTGCTTCGGCCAACTCGGCTACGCGGTTGACGAAGCAGAGTGCGGCGAGGAAATCCTCGAACTGGAAGGTGCGCACCAGTTCGCCGCCTTCCACCTGCCAGGCAGGGAGGGCGGCAAGGTGGAGAGCAACTTCAGCGGGAGAGAATGCGGTCATGGCTTCTGCTCCTGAGACGGGATTGTCAGGCTGAGGGAAAGGGCTGGTTCGCCATATCGAAGGTGGAGAAGCGCTTGTTCTGGTTGGTGATCTCCGCGCGCAGTTCCTGCCAAAGCTCACTCGGCATCTTGAGGAAGACTTCCACCACAGACGGATCGAACTGGGTCCCCGAGCAGCGCAGGATCTCTGCGCGTGCGGCGTCAAAGCTGCGCGCCTTGCGGTAGGGACGGTCGCTGGTGATGGCGTCGAGCGCGTCGGCCACGGCAAAGATGCGAGCGCCGATGGGGATCTGGTTTCCGCGCAGCCCGTTCGGGTAGCCGTTGCCGTCGAAGAATTCCTGGTGAGAGAAGACGATTTCGGCGGCTTCGGCCAGGAACGGGATTTTGCGCAGCATATGGTAACCGCGGGGGCAGTGTTCATGCATAATCTCCTGCTCTTCCAGGGTCAGCTTGCCGGGTTTACGCAAAATTTCGTCCGGAATGGCCATCTTGCCGATGTCGTGCAAGAATGCGCCGCGTGCGATCACCTTGATCTGAGCGGGAGCGATGCCGATGGCGCGAGCCAGGGCAATGGTGTACGCGGTTACCCGTTTGGAGTGTCCCTCGGTCTCTGAATCCTTAAGATCGAGCGCGTCACCGAGCGCCTCAAGGGTAATGTCGTAGGAACGCTCCAGATCTTCCATGGCCTGGCGGAGCATCTCAGTCCGCGCACGCACCACCTGCTCCAGGCTCTGCTGGTAATTCTGGCTCTTTTGCAGGGCATTGCGGTGGTCGATGGCGCGCTTCACGGTGCCGATCAGATGATCCCGCTCGAAGGGCTTGAGCAGGTAATCGTACGCGCCGCGGCGCATGGCGTCGATGGCCACGCCGATGTCGTGAACGGCGGTAACCATGATAACGGGCAGGCACGGCTGCTGTTCGTGAATGCGTTCCAGCAGGGCGATGCCGTTTCCATCCTGCATCACGATGTCGGTCAACACCAGTTCGAAGTTGTTCTGCTGCAAGGCGTCGAGCGCTTCGTGGCTGCTGGCCGCCAACCGCACGTCAAATCCATGGCGTTCCAGGGTGGCGCCGATCATGATGCGAACCTGTGCCTCATCGTCGACCACCAGAATGCCGGTCGCAGTGTGCGTATTTGCGAGCGTTTGCGTGCCCTCGTCCGCGAGCAGATTCGCCGCAGTGGGCGGCTCTCCCAGTGCTGCTAGATTCGATCCCAAACCGGATACTCCCAATCTCTCTACCTTTATTTCTCCACCTTTGCCGACCGATGCAAAGGTTCGGATGTCTAACTTTTCGAAGCGTTGCAATAACTTGCGAGGTGGTTCCCCAACAGCAGAACCAAAGTGAAAGCCGCACTGAAAACCTGTCGGTGAGAGCCCGGTTGAAGAAGGCCGTGTAAGGGCTTTCATTCGGAATCCATCTACCGGGACTCCGTTTCGTGCCGAACGCATCCACAGGGCAATCTTCCAACACTTTCATCATCAATCCAGAGAACGATCCAAGTGTTTATTTATTAAACAACAAAAAGATGAATATTGAACCGGCCTTTTGAGGCACTTGCGATGAAGCGGAAGTTGCTTTCCGTTTCAATCCCTGCCGAGCCTATCATCTCAACGCGTTGTCCTCTGTGGTCGCAAGCACACATTACGCTCCACCCCGGATGAACGCAACAGCGTTTCGGCAGATCGTCTTTTCATGGGCCGCGTTCTTCCGCAGCCGGAATTGCTGCAAGCGACTGATCCGGCTGCGGTTACGCTGATCTACTTTTCAGCTTCCTGGCGCGCGTGGCGGGCCGCGACCCAGCCTTCGATGGTGGTCTGACGGGCTCGGGCCACGGACAAGGCTTCACCCGGCACGCTCCTTGTGATGCAGGAGCCTGCGCCGATGTAGGCCCCGTCCTCGACGGTGACCGGCGCCACCAGCGTGGAATCGCTGCCCACAAAGACGCCCTTGCCGATGCTGGTCTTGTGCTTGTGAACACCGTCGTAATTACAGGTAATGACGCCTGCGCCGATGTTGGTCCCCTCGCCGATTTCGGTATCGCCCAGATAGGTGAGGTGGCCGGCTTTGACTCCTTTGTGCAGCTTGGATTTCTTGGTCTCGACAAAGTTGCCCACGTGGACGTCTTCGCCGATCTCGCTGCCCGGACGCAGATGGGCGAAGGGGCCGATCTTGGCGCCGTCGGCCACCGTGCTGTCGGTGAGGACGCAGCTTTGCCGCAGCAGAACCGAGTTGCCCAGCGTGCAGTTTTCGATCACGGAGTAGGAGCGGATCAGGCAGTCCGTGCCGATGCGCGTATTGCCGCGCAACTGCACAAAGGGCTCGATGACGGTATCCGGCGCGACCTCGACCTCGGCGTCGATGACGCAGGTCTCTGGCCGGAAGATGGTGACGCCGGCGGCCATCAGACGGCTCGCCGTCGCCTCGCGTAGGGTGGCGTCCAGGGCCACGAGATCGGCAATGGTGTTGGCGCCCAGCACTTCCTCTGCTTCGGTGGCCTGGACGGCGACCACGAGTTCTCCGGAAGCGCGCAACAGGGCGGCCATATCGGTAAGGTAGAGCTCGTGTTGTGCGTTGTCGTCGGTGAGATCGCCGAGATGCTTGAGCAGGGGGGCGGTTTTGAAGGCGTAAATGCCGGAGTTGATTTCCGCAATGTCCAGTTGTTCCGGCGTGAGGGCCTTCTGTTCGACAATGGCCTGGACTTCGGCGGACAGCGGCGATTGGCGCAGGATGCGCCCATAGCCGGTGGGGTCTTCTGGCGCGGCGGTGAGGATGGTCATGGCCGCCTCTTCACCCTGGTGGAATTGCCACAACTGCTCGATGGTCTCCGGCCGGATCAGCGGCACGTCACCGGAAAGCACGAGGATGTTGTCGTAGCCCGCGATGGCCGCAGCGCAGCACTGGATGGCGTGGCCGGTGCCGCGCTGCTCGGTCTGCTCGACGAATTGGATGCCGGTGGCAGCCACAACCGCTCGCACCCGCTCCGCCTGGTGGCCAATAACGGCAAAAATGTCGCCTGGAGCCACAAGCTGGCTGGCGGCAGCAATCACATGGCTCAGCAGCGGTTTGCCGCCGATTTCGTGCAGCACCTTGGGACGCCGCGATTTGAGCCGGGTACCTTTGCCCGCTGCCATGATGACGACTGCCAACTTCGAACTCGATTCCAAATCCTTCTCCTCAAAAACGAATACCGTTCCGCGATTTATGGCTTTCCAGCCGCTATTGATGCAAAACCGGATGCCGCCTGTTTGTTGTTCTCGCTGCGCAAGGCGCACCGAGAAGCTCCACCCTGGCCGCATGATTGTATTTGCCGCCAGGGTGGGGTTGCACTCCAATTTTTACTGCTTCTTCTCGCCCTTGTCCGGATTCCCCGGCTGTGGGATCGTGATGTCGATGGATTGCACCGGGCCCAGCTTCAGCTCGTCGAGCCCCGGCTTGATCTCCGGTCCGTTACCCACCACCAGCACGGCCAGTTTTTCCGGATGGATGTACTTTTTGGCCACGGTGCTCAGGTCGGCCAGCGTTACCTTTTCCAAAGCCGCTTTGTAGGTTTCAAGGTAGTCCGCCGGATAGCCGTAGAACTCCAGCAGTTCCCGTGCGCTCAGCACCTTTCCCTTGGTGTCGTAGCGGAAAAGGAACGAGTTGAGGATGTTGTCCTTGGCGCGGTCCAATTCTTCCTGGGTGAAGGTTTGGGTGTTGAGCGAGGCAATTTCCTCCATCGCGGCCTTGGTGGCGTCCACGGTGGAAGCGCTCTTGGTCAGGACCATGACACGAAAGGTGGCCGGATGGTCATAGGCAAAACTCATGCCGCCGCCCACGGCATAAGCCAGCCCCAGTTCGGTGCGGACCTTCTGGAAGAGCCGGCTGCTGAAGCCGCCGCCCAGAATGTCGTTCATCATGGCGATTGCGGGCACGTCGGGATTGTGGCGGTCGGTGCCGAGGCCCACAATCTCTACGTTGCTCTGGTTCACGTCTTCCTTGTCGATGAAGGAGATGCCCGGCTTGGGTCCGGCAAAGACGTCGTGGCGTGCCGGAGCGGGCTTCACCGGGGGCAGTCCTTCAAAGGCCGCGCGCAGCTTGGCTTCCATGGCCACCGGGTCGAAGTCGCCTTCGATACCCACAATCAGCTTGCCGCCCAGAGTGCGGTCGTGCCAAGCCTTCAAGTCGTCCACGGTGACCGCACCAATGGTGGCCAGTTCCGTTTGCCGGGTATAGGGACTGTTGGCCCCATAGACCAGCTTGGCCGACTCGCGGTTGGCGATCTCGCCTTCGTCGTCGTTGCGCCGGACAATGCCGCTGGCTTCCTGTTGTTGGGCCAGGGCAAGTTTTTCCGCATTGAATGCCGGATGCAGCAGCAGGTCCAGAGCCAGGGCAAACACTTGGTCCGCATCGCCCTTCAGCGAGTCCCAGCCGAGCGTGGTGGAGTCTTCGCCGCCGCTGGTTTCGATGTGCGCGGCCTTGGCCTCCAGCAGATCGTCCAACGCGTCGCCATTCAGCTTGGCTGTGCCGCTGGTCCGCCATGCCTGGCCATACATGCTCACGAGCCCGGTCTTGGCCGGGTCCTCTTCCCGCGAGCCGCCGGGAATCAAAACCGACCCGGAAATGAACGGAAGCTCATGATCTTCCTGCAAAAAGAGGACAATGCCGTTTTTGAGGACAATGCGCTTGGGCTGCTGCGGCTTGAAGTCGTGCAGCTTGGGAATGGGGATTTTTTCCCAGGGCCTGCTTTGTTGCGCCAGGAGCGTGAGGGGCGAAAGCGCGGCTGCACAGACCGCGAGGACAAGGGAAATCTTAAGGCTCTTCATTGCACGCCTCCGTCTTTCTTGGCTGTGGCTGCGGGAGCCTCGGTTTCAATCCATGCGCTGGTGCGGTTGCTGGCTTGAAAAACTTGGTTAGCCACGCGCCGAATGTCGGCCTTGGTCACCTTGTCTACCCGGTCCAGTTGCCGGAAAAGCTCGCGCCAATCGCCGTAGCGGGTCTGGTACTCGGCCAGATCGTTGGCCAGCCCCTGGTTGTCGGCCAGGCCGTGCAGCAGGTTGGCGCGCGTGCGCGTCTTGAACATGGCCAATTCTTCGTCGGTCACGTCCGCGGTCTTCAGCTTCTCAATCTCTTTGTGGATGGAGTCGCGCATCTCCGCCGGCGTGTGGCCCGGCAGGGGAGCCGCATAAAAGACGAACAGGCCAGGGTATTTGTCGCCCGGATAGGGACTGACGCCCTCGGCCTCAGCGGCAATTTGCTGGTCGCGCACCATGCTGCGGTAGAGGCGAGAAACCCGCCCGTTGGAGAGAATGTCGCTGATGGCGTCGTAGACCGCGGCGTCGGGGGCGCGAAAGTCGGGGCGGTGATAGCCCTCGACATAGACCGGCTGACTGGGGTCGCGGACGATCACTGTCTTTTCGGCAAACTGCCTGGGCTCGACCGTGGTCATTTCTTCCGGCTTGGGCCCGGCGGGAATCTTGCTGAAATACTTCTCCAGCACCGGCATGGCCTCGGCGGCTTTCACGTCGCCCACCACGGCCACCACGATGTTCGAGCCAATGTAGTATTTCTTGTGGAAAGCCATGGCTTCGGTGGCCGTGATCTGGCCCACCTCGCTGGGCCAGCCAATGTTGCTGCGGCCGTAGTTGTGGGCCACATAGGCGGTGGCCAGGAACTGCTCAAAGAGACGGCCCTCGGGGTTGGAGTCGGTGCGCATGCGCCGCTCTTCCATCACCACGTCGCGCTCCTTGTAAAACTCGCGTGGAACCACATCGGCCAGCCGGCCGCTCTCCAGCCAGGCCCACAGCTCCAGCCGGTTTTCGGGCATCGACCAGAAGTAGACCGTCTCGTCCAGCGCTGTGAAGGCGTTCAGCCCGGCGGCGCCGTTGCGCTCGGCCACTTCGGTGAACTGGTTGGGGACCACGAACTTGTGCGCCTCGGCCTCGGCGGCTTTCACGGCCTTCTGCAACTCGGCCAGCTTCTGCGGATCGCGGCCAACGGCTTTAAGATACTCAGCCTCGTAGGCGTTGTTGGCCGCTTCCACCTTGGCCAGCGCGTCCTTTTCGGCGGCATAGTCGGTGGTGCCAATCTCGCTGGTACCCTTGAAAGCCAGGTGCTCGAACATGTGCGCCAGGCCGCTTTGACCCGAGGGATCGTTCACGTCCCCCGCGTCAATAAAGGTGGAGTAGCTGAAGACCGGCGCTTCCGGCCGCTCGCAGACGATCAAGGTGAGCCCGTTGGGCAGGACCTTGGTGGTCGTCCTCTGCTCGAAACTCTTCAGGTCCTGAGCCTGCGCGCCGGCAACCGCCAGGGCTAATAGCGCGACCGCCCCATTCCAAAACCAGAATTTTTCTCTACTCAGCATCCAAGCTCCTTGTGCGGATTCTTATTCAGCGGTCTGTTCGAGAGGCGGAAGATCGCTCCCCGCACTCCTCAAAGCTATTGCCCTTGGCTGGGAAGGTCAAACGGGGCGGGTGGGTAAGATCTGACCTGCCTCAGCGATTCATTTGGATCAGGGTGGCACGACGCTGGTCATGCGGGCGTATGCGACTAACGGGCCCATGTGCCGGGTGCCCCATGTCCCGCTTTTGGGACTTGGGAAAGCACGAACGCCATTGCGCCCACAAAGCCATGCCGCCGAACCCCTACTTAAGAAACTCGGCGGGCGTCACGATTGCAATGCTACGCCAGGGATGCAAAACCAATAGGTCTTCGTCGCTGCTGACCAGGAGATCGACTTCGGCGACCAGCGCCAGGGCCAGAAACAGGTTGTCCTTGGGGTCGCGGCAGGGCGGATCGACTGCTTTGCTGTCCGCCTCTTGCACGTCGAACAGGCGCGCATGGCGACGCATCAGCGCAACAAAGGCGCGGCGCGATTCACGGTCGAGATAGCGATCGAACTTTTTGCGCTCAAGCACCCGTGCCAGTTCGTCCAGCGTTTCCGCGCTGGCGCAAACCTCGCATGTGCGCAGCGCTTTCATCAAGGCTTGTTCGGGTATGGACCCCGTGCGAAGCGCGGCGCTTACCAGAGTGCTTATGTCCAGAATGGCCCGCCGGCTCATCGAGCTTCATGAACCATGCGGGTCACATCCTCGTCGGTCAACGCGGTGGCGGCTGCGGTCTGCGCCGCGGTGGTGCGTGCCTGCGCTCTCCACGCCTCAAGATCGGCCACAGCCCGGCTGCGCTTGCGCCGCGCATCGAGTAGCTCTTCCATGTCTTGCGGCGAAACAATGAAGGCTGTGGGGCGTCCGTGGCGGGTAATCGTGACCGCCTCGCGTTGCACGGTGTCGAGCAGCTTTCCGAAGCCGTTTTGTGCCTCGACGGAAGTCATCGTAACCATCGT
>JAATFE010000493.1 GCA_015655365.1 Terriglobales bacterium | reverse complement strand
GGCTGGCCCGTGACCATCGGCGCGCCCATCGACTACAACATCGCAGAGGGAACGCAGTCCGAGCATACCGACAAGCCCGCCATTTCACCCTACAATCCCGCCGACATTCTCGAACAGATTGGCGTTCACCCCACTCCCGGCACGGACCAGGATGTTACCAAGACCGCCGAGGCGGTTGCCATCTTGAAGAAGTTCCATCCCGGCCTTTTGCTGGTTCACCTGACCGACCTTGACCACCAAGAGCATGGGCACAGCCCATTCAGTCTCGAGGCGAATGCATCGCTTGAGATCATCGATGGCCAGATTGCCCAGATCGAGCAGGCCGCGCTTGCCGTCGACCCCCACACGCGCATCGTGATCGTCTCAGACCACGGCTTCCTTCGCGTCGATCACCGGACCAATCTCAATGTGCTTCTGGCGCAGGCTGGTCTTATCCAACTCGGCGAGACGAAGCCAGGCCGGCGTGGCCCCTCGGTGCTGAGCTGGCAGGCAGAGGCCTGGGCAGCCGGCGGTTGCAATGCGATCATGCTGCAAAATCCGAACGACCCGGCATTGGTGGCCAAGGTGCGAGCCGTGCTTGAGAAGGCGAAAGCGGATGCCAACAACGGCATCGAAACCATCCTCGAACACGACGAGATCGTGAAACGCGGCGGTTTTCCCGAAGCCAGTTTCCTGGTCGACTACAAGGACGGCTACGATCCAGGCGGCGCCTTTGCCGGTCCCGTAGTAGAGGACGCGCCCTCCACGGGAATGCATGGGTATCTGCCTTCACGGCCAGCCATGCGTTCTTCTTTCCTGATTCAGGGAGAGGGCATTGCCCAGGGCCGCAATCTCGGTGTTGTCGATATGCGCCAGATTGCCCCGACGCTCGCCGGTCTGCTCAAAATCGATCTTCCGTCCGCGAAGCAAGAACCACTTAAAGTTCGCTAAACATATCAAATATGCCGGTCACTCCCAGGTTTCGCCGTTGAGGCCTGGGAGTGCATCTCTGGACTGGCCGTTCTGCTCGCCCCCGCGATTCACGGCCAGAATCGTACCGATACACTTCACATAGATAGAGCCTCAACAGAAGAGCTCGCACGCGCTAGAGCGAAATTAGAGTCCCTGTGGCCCGGAGAGTTTCGTGCAAGGTCGCCGCTCCCTGATGGTCGCGTCGACTTTGGTGTAGCGCTTTCGGGATACAGCAACTCTGGTTTCGCTATAAACTTTATCTTTCTCCTACTCTACTCAATCCCGAGGCTCGAAAACCAAATGTCCGCATCGCATCTACCTTCAACGCGCTTTGTTTGTCGGTGGCTTCTTTCTTCGGCCGCCCTGGTAATCGTTTTCCTGGCCCTGCCGGTCTCGCTCACGGCTCAGTCCGTGCCTCCCGCGCTGGAGTCTCCCGCCGCGGCTCCGCCGGTGATTGGCTCAAACGGCGAGAAGCTTGTGGGCGGGCCGAAGTTTCACGATCCCGCGCCCTATGATATCGACTAGCACACCGGCTACACGCAGATCTTCGACGGCAAAAGCCTCGCCGGATGGGACGCCGACCCCAGTATTTGGCGTATTGAAAACGGCTTGATGGTGGGCGAGACCTTTGCCGACAAGCCAAGGGGCAACAACTACATCGTCTATCGCGGCGAAAAGACTCGCGATTTCGATTTGAAGCTGCAAATGAAAATCGAAAAGGGCGGTGGAGGCGGAATTCAGTACCGCAGCGTTACGGGCGTGCCTTGGACGCGGCGCCAGCCCGCCGGCCAGCCTCCCTACGACCTCAAGTTCATGATGACCGGCCCGCAAGCCGATTTCTGGTTCCCGGTCAGCGCGAGGTCCGCGTCCTACTCAGGCCAGTGGTACTCGGAAAACACCATGCAGGGCATCCTCGCCTACCGCGGCCAGGTGACCCAGGCGCTGCCGGGCCAGGGAAACCGCCTCGTCGCCAATATCGGCGACAAGCAGGCGCTCGGCGGCTTTGTCAAGGTGAACGAATGGAACGACTACGAGATCATCGCACGGGGCGGCGTGATGATGCATATCATGAACGGGCAATTGATGGCCGTCTTCATCGACGACACCAAGGACTCCGCCAATAACCAGCCTGGGCTCATCGGCTTCGAAATCGAGAGCCAGCCGTGCAATATCTCCGTGCGCGACATCTGGCTCCGCAAGTTCGATTAAGCACTGTCCTCGTCTCAAATCGGTCCCCGGAGAAAGCCTTTGCATCAAGGATTTCCCGGGGACCCAGCCACCTGGATCGGCGAACACGAAAAAAATCTGTATCCCTCCCGGCGGCACCTGCATCTCAAAAAAACAACCGGCGCGAAGAAGCATTCTTTTTGATGCGGAACGCGTTGGCCCGTGAAAACTCCATCCCCATGCTGCTGAGGTTTCCATGCTGCCATTCCCCGGCATTCCTTACGGCTATGCGCCCTTCTGGTGCTTTCCCTTTGTGGAAGCCAGCGTGTTCGTGCTCTTCGTGCTGTGCCTGGTCCACGGCCTCAGGCGCGACAGAAGCGGAATCGTCTACCTGCTCGGCGGCTTTGCTTTCGGGTTGCTGCTGGAGTACTTCGAGGTGGTCACCGATAGCTATTCCTACGGCCACTTTCGCGTCATGCTGGGCAGCGCGCCGCACGACCTGCCGTTGTGGGTCGGCATGGCGTGGGGCATCATCATGTACACGGCCCGGCTGTTCAGCGATTCCCTGGGCCTGCCGCTCTTTGCCGCGGCCGCGCTGGACACGCTGCTGGCTCTCAATATCGACATCAGCATCGACGTGGTCGCCTACCGGATGCACATGTGGCACTGGGTCTGGGACGACATCAACCAGGCTCTAACCGGCCAGTGGTTTGGCATCCCGTATGGCAATTTTGTCGGCTGGGCCACCGTCGTTTTCTGCTACTCCGCCTTCAGCCGGCTCTTCGAGAGATGGCTGACGCGCCGCCAGCCTGCGCGAGCGGGCAAAGCCGTCCTCATCGCGGCACTCTCCGTGCTGTCGTCGCTGGCCGTTCTCATCTCCACCGAAACTATTTTCTTTCCCGTCCTGAACAAGTTCGGCATACGGTCCGGAACCCGGCTCGTCGCGATTATAGCGGCGCTCGTGGTTGTTGTTGCCCTGCGATGGTCCAAGCGTCAGAGATCCTCGGCTGCACTGCCGCCGGTGGCGCTGTGGGTACCCGCGTGGTTTCACGTGTTCTTTGTGGGCTGCTTCTTTTGGTTTGGCTTCTATCGCGAAAACCCATGGATGACCGCGACAGCCGCAGTCAATATCCTGCTTGGCACGGCCATTCACCTGTATCCATACCGCGTTCAAACGCGCGAGAAAGCCTTGCGGCTGGAGGACTTGCAGCAGGAAGGGTGAACAGGGGAGCGGGTGCGGCGAGGCTGAGTGCTGCCGACTTGGGGTGCGATACAGTTTTACAGGCGTGCAGCGCCTGGGTTGCGCTGAGCGTGCCTCGTGGAAGTAATTGAATCTGAATGGGTTCTTCCCGCTTCACAGTTTCACGCGGGCAGTATGCCAGTGCCTGTGTGAAGTGGTCTCGCGGAAACGATTGGAAATGCAAGGGTTAGGCGGATCGTCCCAGTTTCACAGGCCAAAAGAGGAATTTTCCATTTTCGCTGGGGTGGAAGCGGCAACTGAAGATTCCAGGGTTGTTATGGCTCATCGGACCGCTTAAATGCCGGCCTGCAAGGGTACTCTTTCTGTCATTTTTGGCGCGAAGTCGGTTCTACAGATGCCCAATCGATGGCTCGCTGCCACGTTTCCGAATTGGCGGCGATGCAGAGTTGTGGAAGAACGGGTCTTGCCGCTACTTCCTTTTCGATTGTGCGCCAGTGGGCGGTAATTTTATGCAACGGCGGGATGAGCTCTTGTTTGGGAGGGCGGGTCCAGGTTCATGGTGTGCCACCCGCCTATCTATCGCCGCGCAACCTGTCGAGAACTGCCGGAGCGAGGTGGAAACTGGTCTCGCTCAGGCGGTCCAAGACAGTTCCTAAGAACCTGTCCAGAAACTCTGAAAAGACGTCGGAGATGGGATAAAAGAACATCCCTCAGGGGCTAAAGAGGTTGCGGAAAAAGGGTTGATTCTATGCGAAGCCGGTCGAGGGCGTCCCTCAGGGGCTAAAGCCCGCGTTGATTTTGAAGCATTTACGGCACGACTGAAGTCGTGCCCTGACGCATATCGCCCTTTTGC
>JAATFE010000521.1 GCA_015655365.1 Terriglobales bacterium | reverse complement strand
AGCACCTGCATCTGGCGCAGGACCTCTTCCATTTGTTTGACGATCAGCTCGACGCCGGAGCGCAACTGCTCTGCCGAGGCGGTGGACTTGAGCGCCAACTCGAAATTGTCGAGCACGGGCAAAAACTGCTCAACCACGCTGCCGGTGGCATAGTCGCGAAACTCGATTTTTTCGCGCTCGGCGCGCTTGCGGGCGTTTTCAAACTCGGCCTGCAAGCGGGCGATGCGATCGAGCAACTGATCACGCTCGGCCTTTAGCTGTTCGAATTCCGAGCGGCTCACCTGTTCCGATGAAATGGGCACCGGGCCTCCGGGTTCCTGGCTGGCAGAGGCCGGCACTGGCGTCTCGATCGCGGGTTCGCCCCCGGACAAGGCCGCAGTGTTTTCCGCCCGTTCCAACACGGTCAATTCCGATTCCTGATCTGGCATAGCTTTGCGCAATCTCCGAAAATATTTCCCTATTCGTTTCAATGATAATTTCTCCGGCGGTCACCGGTTGCCCTGGCCGGATGAATTGGCCTTAGACTACACGGTTTGGGGCGTGGATATCTTTGATTCCACCGGGGTTTGCTTCTAATCGGCGGGCACTTCAAGGATGCGCTCGGAGAGCCGGGCAATATAACGCACGGCCTGGATCATCTCCTGATATTGGATGCGCGTGGGGGCAATCACGGCGACCGTGCCCAAACTGGTCCCACCCACCCAGGCAGGAGCGCCGATCAGGACCAGGTCCTGCATGGCGGGCGAAGCATCGTCGAGCCCAACCACGACGCGCACGCCCTGCTGGCGGCCGTCGACGTAGGCGGTGAGCAGCTCGACCAGGCGCTGTTTGGCCTCCAGGGCCAGCAGCATTTGGCGCAGGCGCTCGCGGTCCAGTTCGCCGGCAATCAGGTTGGCCATGCCGTCCACAAAGAGGGCAGGGCCGGCCTCGCCGCCGGCCAATGCGCCCTTGCGGCAGAGTTCCTCGACCGAGGTCAGCATCTGGCGATAGGCTTCGCGCTCGACCTCCATGCGCCGGGCTATCTCCGCGCGAATGCGTTCGACGAGCCAGCCGCGGAAGTTCTCGTTGAGGTAGCGGGCGGCGGTTTCGAGTTCGGTGTGGGTCAGTTCCTGGTCCAGGCTGAGCACGCGATCCTGAACAGCGCCTGCCTGGGTGACCAGCACGGCCAGCACGCGGCCGGTGGAGAGACGCGAAAAATGAATGTGTTCGAGCACCTGGCCGGTGGTATTGCTGGCCAGGGCGACACCCAGACCGCTGGAGATGAGGGCCAGGACGTGCGAGGTGCGCTCCAGATACTCATTGGTGCTGGAGACGCCGGAAAAGCTGTTTTCGATTTGGCCGCGGCGGACTTCGCTCAGGGGCGAAGCACTTTGCGGCATGGCGTCGGAAGGCTGCATTCCAGTGACCAGGGAGCCGGTGATCTGGCTGACATAGTAGCGGAAGGCAGCGGCAGTGGGAACCCGGCCGGCGGAGGTGTGAGGCTGCTCCAGCAAACCCGCCTCGCCTAACGAGGCCATAACGTTGCGGAGGGTGGCCGAACTAAGGCCTTCCTTGTGGGCAAAATGGCGCGCAACCCCCTGCGAGGCCACGGGTTCCCCGGTAGCGATGTACAGTTCGATGATGGCTGTGAGCACCAGCCGTTCGCGCGGACTGAGGCGCGGATCAGGCATCTTCTCTGCTCTCCCCGTTGGCTGCCAATGCCGAGCTGGACAAGTAACCGTTCCTATATCTTGCACTTACGTGATAAAAAGAACGGAGTTGCCCTCTTTAATTTTAGGGAGTAGCGATCGGCACTGTCAAGGAGCGGGTTACTTCCCTGCCCCCTCGGTCAAGGTCACGATCCGGTCCATACCCGGCACGGTGAACTTTTCCACCTTGCCGCTGGGCCAGTGAACCTCAACGGCATCCACCGTTGTGGCCTGCCCCAAACCGAAGTGCGGGCGCGGGTCGTTGCTGGACATATAGCTGCCGCCACTGAGCACGTCGCCGCGCTGCTTCATGCCGTTGGCGGTCACGTAGACCGTGGCGCCCACCGCGTCGCGAGGGCTTTTTGGCCCGCCCACCAGCTTCAATTCCAGCCAGTGATTCGTGTTGGAATCCACATTGCGCAGCAGCACCGGGTGGCCGTCCATCACGTTGATCACCGCGTCCAGCTT
>JAATFE010000268.1 GCA_015655365.1 Terriglobales bacterium | reverse complement strand
CGGTAAAGCTGCGCCGAAGCTGGGGCACCCGGCACCCGGTTTGTAGTGGGGATGGATTGGAGCTTCATTTCTCCGATTGGAGAGCGGCGTCGACCGCGGACTTCATGACTCCGCAGTTCGAGAAAAAACGGATCAGGCTGGAAGTTAGGGGTTCGGGTATCCCCTGATCTGGAGCTGTTGCTTGGGGGTGATAGGGGTTCTTGCTTTCCCAGGTCTCAAAATCGAGACCTGGGGCACCCAGGTTTGTGCTGGGGGCTGGCAAGCTCGGGGCTACCCCAACGGCCATTTCCATGTCGCCGGTGCCCTGGGCGTCGAGGATGAGGGCGGTGAGTTTGCGGGCCAGATCGAGGTCGAAGCTCTCAGCGACGAAGACCAGCTTGCCGCGGGTGGTGATAAGGACCGGGCCTTCGCTGGTGGAGTAGACCTGCTCGGTGGAGCCGGAGGGGAGGCCGGCAGAGGCTTGGGCGGTGAGGTCGGGCTTGAGGCCGGAGTATTTGCGGCCCAGGGCGCTCGCGTAAAGCTGGGCAAAGGCCTGTGCGGAGGCGGGGTTCTTCCAGGCGGAGAGATAGAAAAGGGCCAGGGATTTGGTGTTGGCTTGGTCGGCGTCGGTTTTGGCGCTGCGGCGCTGGCCGGCCCAATAGAGGCCGCCATCCCAGGCCGGGGTCAGGTCACGGGCCGATTTTTCGCCTCCGAAGATCTCGGCCAGGATGTGCAGGTCCAACTGGCCGATCTGGCCGATGTCGTAGGGAATATAGAGCTTATCCACCAGGGGATGGATGTTGGGTAGCAGGGGTACGGCGGGGACGTGCTGCTTTTCGTATTCGAGGGGGTTGATGATCTCCCAACTGGAGGTGGGCGGGCGGTCCATGGCTCCGGCGAAGGCGGCGGCTTGCCCCTTGTCCATCCATAGGTCCTGCTCGAAGCTGAGGCCCTCGCGATAGGGGAAGAGAAGCGACTCGGAGAGCAGGAGAGGGGCGCGGGCCAGGACGGGGGAGTTGCCGGTGCCGCTCATCTGTTGCTTCACAATGTCGAGCACTTCGGGGTCCTTGACCAGGCTCTTGCCGAGCGGCTTGAGGATGTAGTCCATCATGACGGCGGTAGCCTGGCCTTCGACGACGGCCTCGCGGGCGGTGTCCATTTCGTCCTTGGCGAGGTGGTCGGAGTCCTGGGGGAAGTTGGTGGAGACGTCGGATGGGGTTTGGTCGTTCCACTTTTCCAGGTCGGCGTGCTGGTCCTGGAGGGCGTGGGTCAGTTCGTGGGCAAGAACCGGCTTCTGCTCCTCGATGTCGACCCAGTCGAGCAGGTTGACGGTCTTGGTTTTGGAGTCGTAGTAGGCTTCGATCTGCTCTTTGAGGAGGGCGAGAAGGAAGGGCTTGAGTTCGAAGTCGCGGTCGAGGAGACCGAACTTTTTAAGGACGATCTCTCCGCGCTGGAGGCGTTTGGCGCCTTCGTCTTCGTCGAATTTCCGCTTGAGGAAGCCTTCCACGGCGACGCGGGTAGTGAGCTGGCGCTTAACGGTGCTTTTGACGGGCAGGCCGGTCTCCTGGGAGGAGAACTGGAGGAGTTCGTCGACCAGGCCGAAGAGTTCCTTGGCCTGGGCAGGGGTGATGCGGGTCTGCTCTTTGTCGGCGGGTTGGGGCTTTTCCGCAGATTGAGCTGGGGGTTGCGGGGCGGGGGTGGGAGGCTGTTGGGCCGAGGCGGCTGCAACGGCGAGGCATAAGGCGGCTGCGCACGTCCATGCGCGCAATTTGCCGAATGGCGTGAGAAAAGGCACAAGCATGGGGAGGGTCCGCAAAGAGCTTCCCTCAGGGCCTAAAGGCCCGGTACATTTTGCGGCTTGTACGGCACGACTAAAGTCGTGCCCTGACGCTTCTTGCTGCTCCGAGAGAATTTCCCCGACATCGGTCGAGTTTTGCCGCGATACAAGGCAGCAGTCTTGCGCGGACGCGGAACTGCTTTTTTCCGGCGTCTGTCCGCTCTCCATTTCAAACTGCTTGCTCATCGGCTCTCCCTGCGGCTCCGGGCGATTGCGGCCGGGCGGCTTCCTCTTCCAAGGCTATAATCAGGATGCGGTTGGACGCGAGACGACAGCAAGAAAAGTGCGTGCGCCCCGCAGAAACGTTCCCCATGACCGAAACAGCCCTCTCTGCATCGACCCCAATGACTTCGCTTGCAACGCTGCTGGAAGCCGCAGCCAAGCCGCATGAACTTGCCGTTTATCACGGCACACTGACCCCACGGGAGTTGGACGCGCCAGCCGTGGAAATAGAGGCGCTGGTGTCGGGCTCGGCCCGCCACGATCTGGGCTGGCTGCGGCGTGTGGCCGTGCGCGGAGAAGACCGCTTCCGCTGGCTGAGCGGCATGGTCACCAACATGGTGAACGATCTGCCCGCGAATGGCGGCGCCTGGAACCTGGTGCTGAACGCGCAGGGACGCATTCAAGGCGACCTGACGGTGTGGCGCGAAAACGACGCGCTGGAACTGGTGATTGCCGCCGACCAATACGAACGGCTGATGGCGCATCTGGATCACTTCATCATCATGGACGACGTGGAACTGGTTCCGCTGGGCGGGGAATCGGCGGTAGGACTGACCGGTCCGCTGGCCGAAGCGGTTCTTGCACGGCTGAGCCTGCCGACTCTGAGCGAGCCGCTGACCGCTACCCGCGTGGACTGGAACGGGTTGAACCTGCGGATCGCACGCGGTTATGGAGTGCACGCGCCGCACTATGAGTTTTGGGCGCCGGAAGCGCAGCTATTCAAGGTGTGGATGGCCTTGCGCACGGCGGGAGCGATGCCGGTGGGTAGCGCGTCGCTGGATGCGTTTCGCATTGCCGAGGGAATTCCGGAGTACGGCGTGGACATGGTGGAACGCGACCTGCCGCAGGAGACCGGGCAGATGCGGGCGCTGCACTTCAACAAGGGCTGCTACCTGGGCCAGGAGATTGTGGAGCGCATCCATTCGCGGGGCAGCGTGCACCGGCATTTGCGGGCGCTGGAGCTTAGCGGGCCGCTGCCAACTAGCGGAACCGAGCTGACTTTGCCCGAAGGAACGGACGCCGCGGGGCACATCACGAGCGCCGTGGAACTGCCGCTGGCGGCGGGCAACCGGATCTTTGCCCTGGGCACGATCAAGGGCGAGGCCGAATTGCGCAGCCAGACGTTCACTTACACTGTTGGAACGGCTACGGGCACGGCCCGCATTCTGGCCACTCCCCCGACTTTTTAAGCCGCGACGGACGCGATCCGGAAAGATAGGAAATAATAGGACTATGAGCGAACCCCCGAAGTTTACCGTGATCGACCGCCGCAAGATCAAGGCCGAAGAAGAACAGGAAGCCAAACAATCGTCTCAGCCGGCGGCACCGGCTGAGACGGCAGAGCCGAGCGCAGGACCACGTTTGGTGGTGACCGAGCCGAAACCCGCGACGCCGGTAACTGAAATCCCCGAGTCCAAGACAGAAGCGGAGACACCGGAGGGAATGCCCCCCGCGCCGACTGCCGAAGAAGCCCGTGAGCAGAAGATGGCTTACGACGTTGCCGCACAGCGGCTTGAAGATATGGTCCGGGCACAGAATCCGGCCGCAGGCGCACCGCCGCCGGTTGGATTCGAACACCTGGTGCAGCAGTTCTACGTCTCCGCCATGATCCAGATGGGCGCGGGCACGCAAGAAGGCCAGCGGCCACGCGTGGATATTCTGGGCGCGAAGCAGACGATCGACCTGCTGGCCGTGCTGACAGAGAAGACCAAGGGAAGCCTGACGGACGCCGAGGACCGGACGCTCAGGACGGTTCTGTTCGAGGTCCGGATGGCGTTTTTGGAGCTGACCAGCATGATTACCTTGCAGGGAGTGCAGCCGGTTCCGCCGCCGCCGCAAGGGATCCGCTAAAGATCGATGGAAGGCCTGCTTACATTTCTGGGGACGGGAACTTCGATGGGGGTTCCCACGCTGGGGTGCGACTGCGACGTTTGCACCTCGGCGGACCCGCACGACCGGCGGCTGCGGCCCTCGGTGCTGCTGCGCTGGACCGAGGATGCGGGGCCGGAGCGGGTGGTGGTGATCGATACCGGCCCGGACTTCCGCGAGCAGGCGCTGCGCAATGGGCTTAGGCGGGTGGATGCGGTTTTTTATACCCACGCCCATGCCGACCACATTCTGGGCCTGGACGATCTGCGTCCGCTCAGCTTCATCGCTTTCCGCGAGGGCGGCGGGCCGATTCCGCTGTATGCTTCTGCCGACACGACGGCGGTGCTGGAGCGCATCTTCGAGTACACGTTTTCGCCTCATGCCACCTACCCCAACCGCGCCAAGGTTCAGTTGAAACCGCTGGCGGAGCACAATCCGCTGCACGGGGTGGAGTTTGTGCGGGTGCCGGTGATGCACGGGAAGATGGAAATCAGCGGATTCCGATTTGGCCGGGTGGCCTACCTGACTGACGTGAGCGACATTCCCGAAACAAGTTTTGCGCTGCTGGAGGGGCTGGATCACCTGGTGCTTTCGGCGCTGCGCTACAAACCGCACCCCACGCATGCGACGGTGGAGCAGGCAAAGAACTGGGCGCGGCGCATCGGCGCACGGCACACGTGGTTTACCCATATTGCCCACGAACTGGGGCACGAACAGACCAACCGCACTCTGCCCGAGGGAATGGCGCTGGCCTACGACGGCCTGAGCTTGCCCGTGGAATTGGGCCTGTGAACCTATGAGCGATGTTCCCTCCGCTATGACTCCTGTTTACCGCGCGATTGCCGAGATTCCGAAGGGCCCTTCGGTGATTGCCATTGGCAACTTCGACGGCGTGCACCTGGGGCACCGGGAGATTCTGAGTGCCGTGGTGGCGGAGGCGCGGGAACTGGGCGTGCGCTCGGTGGCAGTGACTTTCGATCCTCATCCGCAACAGTTTTTGCGACCGACGAAAGCACTACGGCTATTGACGCCGATGGACGAGCGGGTGCGGCTGCTGGGGGCGGCGGGCATCGATGCGGTGGTGGTGCTGCGCTTCGATGCGGTGCTAGCGGCCTTGCCGGCGCGGGAGTTTGTGCGCACGATTCTGGTGGAGGCGTTGGGTGTTCGCGCGTTGCACGAGGGCGGCAACTTCCACTTTGGCCATCATGCCCGGGCCGGGGTGACGCTACTGCAAAAATTCGGCGCGGAGCTGGCATTCGCGGTCCATGTGCATTCGCCGGTGCAGATGCGGGGGCTGGAGGTTTCGATCTCGG
>JAATFE010000437.1 GCA_015655365.1 Terriglobales bacterium | reverse complement strand
TTCCGAACATGTCCGCCTCAGGATAGCCAAGCTCGTTTTGCGGAGGTTCAAGAGCAGCCCACGCGGCTGATCCTCCGCCGAGTTGATGCAGATGAACGTCGCTGATCTTCACGTCTTCGACAAACGAGCCGGGAATGCCGCTGATGATGGAAGGATACTCTGCCACCGCGTCGTAGCTGCTGATATTCGAAATGAGAATGCGCCGCAGCACGCCGGGCCGCACGCCGGCCGGCCCTCTCAAGCGCCGGCCAAGGCGGAGAAAGATAGGCGAGTGCACAGCGCCGCGCAAGGTGAGGTTGGTAACGGTGATGTCTTCGATCAACGCGCCATCCACGGTCTCGAGTGCAAATCCGCGACACTGGTCGAGGATGCAATTGGAGATGACGATGTTGCGGAAGCCTCCATTGGACTCGGTTCCGCATTTGATGCGGCCGAGAGCCTTGCGTGTTTGCGAGTAAGTGGCCCGCTTGTAAGTTCCATTCAACATGCTGCCGTATTCGTAAGCGCCGGTGACGTAGCAGTTGGAGATGGTGACATATTCGGTGGTACGTACATAGCCCAGTGCGAACGAGCTCTTGGGACAAATAGCATCGTCCCAGGGAGAGTTGACGGCGCAGTTGGAGACGCGCACATTGCGGCAGCAGTCAATGTCGATGCCGTCGCGGTTGGTGTCGATCTTAAGGCCATCGAGCAGGACATTGTCCACGCCGGTGAGCAAGATGGCGAAATGACCGCCCATCAGGATAGAAACATTTTGGATGGTGACATTGTGGCAGTTCTTGAGTGCGATGGCCTTGTTGGCAACGCCGGGACTTTCCGCCCGCGGCAACTCGTCGGCTTCTCCGCGGCTGAGGCCCTTGCCCCAGATGAGGCCCATACCGGTGATGGAAATATCTTCAAGCCCATCGCCATAAACAAGACTGTTGGGCCAGTGATTATGACCGTAGTCTTGATAGGCCTCCCACGGCTGCGCGGGACCCGCGGCGTCGTAGCCGCCGGTGGTGGTTCCGGCATCGGGTACGCTGGCAGCGAGGATGGTTGCGCCATGATCGAGATGCAAGCCGACGTGGCTCTTGAGGCGGATGGTATAGCAGGCATAGGTGCCGGCGGGAAACCACACTGTGCCGCCGCCCTGGGCCGCGGCTGCCTCAATAGCGCGGTTGACGGCCAGCGTGTCGATGCTTGCGCCATCTCCGGTGGCGCCAAAATTGCGCACGTTGAGCCAGCCGGAGTGGGGAGTGGACTGCGGGCCTGCGGGCGCCTCGGCGTGAAAGGTCTGCGCTGCCATTCCCAAAGGGAGAGCGACAGCCATGCTGCCCATTGCACTGTGAAGAAAGTCTCTGCGGATCAAAACGCTTCTCCTGATTAGTTGTGTTCTGCCGATACGATTGCGGCGTTGCTCATGCCTTGTGTGCGTCGATGCAATCGCGCATGGCAAAGAAAGTTTCCTTAGGTCGATAGTCGCGATCGAAAGGAAGCGAACGCTGAGGACGATTGGGTTGCTTGCGCTGGTGAGTCGGTCCATCGTTGAGCCACGTGCGGCGGTCGCTTACGCCCCAGGTGAGAACGCTCTTTACGGCTGGATTGGCCAGCGCCACCGAAAGGAGACTGCGATAGGTGTTGGCCACTTCATGGTCGCGCCGCGCCACATCTTCGAAGAGCAAATCGTCTTCGTTCACGTCCAATTCCGTGAGGTAAACCTCGAGCCCCATCAGGCGCACGCTCTCAATATACTCCGCAAGCCCCTTGCCGATGGAGGAAGGCGATCCGGCCTTGATATGCGCCTGAATCCCAACCGCATGCAGAGGAACCCCGCGTTGTTGAAGACGGCGGAGCAGCGATAGAATCGCGGCGCGACGCACGGTCTCATCGGGATTGTCGTACTCCACGCCGTAGTCGTTATAGGTGAGCTTGGCGTGCGGGTCCGCCTCATGCGCGGTGCGGAAAGCGAGCTCGATGTAATCGGGGCCGATGCGATCGAACCAGAACGATTTTCTCAAACCGTCTTCGCGGCCGTCCGCGGGCAGGATGGCCTCGTTAACCACATCCCAGGAATGAACGCGTCCGCTATAACGCCGTGCAACGGTCTGAATGTGATCGACAAGAAGCTGGCGGACATCCAATTCCTTCGGGCTGTTTTGAAGCCAGTCGGGCACGGAGTTGTGCCACACCATGGTGTGGGCTCGCACCTGCAGACCATGCGCTTTGGCAAAAGCGAAGAAGGCATCGCTCTCGGTAAAGTCAAATCGATCTTGCGCGGGGCGAAGAGCGCGCCACTTCAGTTCGCCCTCGGGAACGACGATTCCATACTGCTCCGCGATTAGTTGCTGCATGGCCGGATCGCTTTGCAACGCACGCACTACGATGGCCGCGCCGGCAACCATCCCATGACTGCGAGCGTGCGCCTGAAGCGAGTTTGCGCCACTGACGGCTACGGCTTCCGGAGGAAGAGAGGCTGGCGGCGGAGGCAGCGCTGGCGCGGCAAGCTGCGCATGGGGAGCACTGTTGATGGTCATCTCATCGGCATGCGCGGGAGGCGCTTGCTGCGAGAGGCAACGAGTTGCGAAACCACCCAGTGCAAGAGCTGCGCCAGCCTGCAAGCCTTGCGTCAAAACTGTGCGTCGAGTCGGCATGGAGCTACCTCCTAAGTTTCTTTAATTGAGTTAGTAGAGAGGCTCAATTGCACCTCTCAGTCGAATTGCAATTGCTGGTTGGGCTTCAAAGTCCTGCGCTGCGCCGGATGCGAGCCCAGTCCTACTGAGACAGTCTGGGCAACTTCGCTGATGCTGCGGAGTTGCTTCGGACGGCCCTGTTTGTCGGTGATGAGGCGAGCTGCGCCGGACTCGATGCGGCCCAGACGGCGGCCGTCGAGATACAGGGTCGCGCCTTTCTCGTCGTAGACCATGGCCGCGATGTGGCTCTTGTCGAAGTGAATTGAGAAATGCACAGACTGCGAGGCAGCATGGCCCGGACGCACATTCCACTCCAAACGATCCTGCTCTTCGCGCACCCCAGCCAGCCGCCAGGTGAAGTCCATCATCACCAAAGCGGCAGGCGAATAGCTGGGCTGGTCGGCCTGAGTGAAGTCGCCCGTCATCGGATCGATCTGCTGGCGAAAGGTCACTTCGCGTTGAATGGCCTCGCACCAGCGATCCATCAGATAGGCATGCTCGGCGGACTTGCCATAGAAATCGAACCAGCGAGGCGAGCGCAGAGCCGTGAGCGCCTGCGATGCCCCACCCCACGAATTTCTCGGAATGGGCCGCACAAATGTGGGATCGTCGAGCGCGATGGAGGACAGCGGAAATGGAGCCCAGAAGGCCTTGGGGTTGTGAATCTGACGCTCCCAGAGCGAGTCGAAGAGTTTCTGGTCCACTACGTGCTCGCCGCAGATGCGGCTGAGAATGTCAGAACGAACACGAACGAATTTTCCTTGCGCGTCCAGATCGTAAAAAGCCGCGTCTTCCGGAACGTAGAGCTTGGTGAGAATC
>JAATFE010000056.1 GCA_015655365.1 Terriglobales bacterium | reverse complement strand
GGTTGCTTTCTCTCCTGGGGTTGCGCATGGCTTTTGGCACAAGCTCTTCGGCGCAGCGGAAGAAAGTTCAATTCGCGCCGGATACGGCATCTATTACGATCACTACGGCGAGGGAATCGTCAATCTCTTCGACCAGTACGGTGCGTTTGGCCTCAGCGAAAGCATCACCAATCCCACCAACTTGCTCACTCCAGGTACCTCTCCACGCTTCACGGGCATTCACGATCTTCCCGATATAACGGGCGCGCCTGCAAACACGATTGCCTATCCCGCGTTGGCGCCAAATAATCCGCTTTGGACGGGCTTCGAGATTGCGCACGGTCTCGACGATCGCATGAAGACGCCTTATTCGCAGGGGCTCGATTTCTCGATTCAACGCGAATTGCCTGGCGCATTCGCCCTGGAGATTGCCTATAGCGGGAGATTCGGCCGCCACCAATTGCAGCAGATCGATCTCGCACAGCCGCTCGATCTGGTAGATCCGAAATCGGGTCAGGACTACTTCGCGGCAGCTACCCAGCTCTCCAAGCAAAAATATGCAGGAGTCGCCAGCGTGGCCGCTATCCCCTACTTCGAGAACATGTTTCCCGATGCAGCCGGGGGCGGCGAGAGCGCAACCCAGAATATTTACAACACATGGCTTCCCGGCAACGAAACGGGTTCGCTCTACGCGCTCGATATTCTCTGCACTCCCGGCTGCGGAGGCACGCCGAATCGCTTCTGGCCCCGCCAATATGCCAGCATGTATGCGTGGTCGTCCATCGGAAGCAGCAGCTACAACGCCGGACAGATTACGGTGCGACGGAAGATGAGTCGAGGCTTACAGATGGAATTGAGCTACACCCTTTCCAAGTCCCTCGACATGGGATCGGACAGCGAGCGCACCATGTTTTCTTCCAGCACAGGCACCAGCGCCGGCAGCAGCTTCGGAGCCATCCTCAATGCCTGGAGCCCACGCTTGAATCATGCCGTCTCCGACTTCGATGTTCGCCACCTCGTCAGCGGCAATTGGGTGGCGGAGATTCCGGTTGGACGAGGCAAGACGCTGCTGAGCAGCGCAAACCGTGCCGTGAATGCAGTGATCGCAGACTGGCAGTTCTCCGGAATTGCGCGCTGGACCAGCGGGCTCCCGTTCAGCGCGATCAGCGGAGCAGGTTGGGGGACCGACTGGGATGAGCAGAGCAGCATGATTCAGACAGGACCGATTCCAACCCGCACTCATATCGATCGTGGCGAGGCGCAGGTTTTTGCGAACCCCTCTCAAGCTCTGGCCAATATGCGCAACCCGTATCCGGGCGAAGCGGGGCAGCGCAACAATTTCCGCGGCGATGGCTACTTTGGCGTCGACGCCGAATTGTCGAAGACTTGGACGACAAATGAACGCAAGGGCATCCAGCTTGCCTGGGAGGTTTTCAACGTTTCAAATTCCGTTCGGTTCGACGTCAACCCGCTTACCTCATTACAGAACATGACAACCAGCGGAGAATTCGGCGTGTATGATGCGACTCTCACAAAGCCCCGGGTCCAACAGATCTCTCTTCGCTATTTGTTCTGAGTCGACGAACCAGGCCCCGAAGCGCCCGCGTGCGCCATTGCGGAAGTGCAACCGAGGCTTGGGCTGGATGGGTATGGAAGCTAAATTGTTTATTTTCTGATCTTTACTATTTACGTTTGGACTGAAATGAACGCACTTGGAGGGATTGCTGGCGGAAGAGGAGGGATTCGAACCCCCGATACCCTTTCAGGTACGCCAGTTTTCAAGACTGGAGCCATCAACCACTCGGCCACTCTTCCGCTTTATTTAGAATACAAGAAACCGGCCTCGCCGCCGCAGCCTCTTTCTTCCGGAAATGCCTCAATGCACCACGAATCGTGGCTCTCGGACCGTGCAACTTTGCCGTTGCGATTGCACTTCGTGGGGGGTGGAGAGCCGTTAACGGCTCTGAAATCACCGCGCCCGACCAGCGAACGGTGTTACAACTGTTTTCATGGCCAAACGAATCAAATCAGGCACTGAGCCGCAGCCGGGGCAGGCTGTCAGCCTGCGGACGCTGGGCGAGTACCTGAATCTGTCGCCGGCCACCATCTCGCTGGTGTTGAATAACGCCCCCGGAGTACGGTCGATTCCGCAGGAAACCAGGGACCGGGTGACCGAAGCGGCGACGAAATTCGACTACCGGCCCAGTTTCTATGCGCGCTCGCTGCGCAAGCGGCAGACCTTTTCGGTAGGCGTTCTGGTGCCGGATCTGAACGACAACTATGTTTCGCAAGTGCTGACGGGCGTGGAAGAGTACCTCATCGAAGAGGGCTACTTCTACCTGACCGCCAGCCACCGCCGCAAGCCGGATTTGATTGAGGAGTATCCGCGCCTGCTGATGGACCGCAGTGTGGAAGGGTTCATCCTCATCGATACGGTGCTGGCGCACAAAATGAAGCTGCCGGTAGTGGCGGTGGCCGGGCATCGCAAAATCGAGGGCGTCACCAACGTGGTGCTGGATCAGCGCCGGGCGGCCGAGTTGGCCCTGCGCCATCTCTACAAGCTGGGACACCGCAAAATTGCCTTCATGCGCGGCGGCAGCCACAGCTCCGACGCCGATGAGCGGTGGGCGTGCCTGATGGCGGTGGCTGGCGAAATGAAGATCGAGGTCCGGCCGGAACTGACGATCCAGATCAAGACGCGCTTTTCCACGCCGGAGATGGGCTTTGGGCCGGTCAACGAACTGGTCAGCCGCAAGGCCGAGTTTACTGCCCTGGTCTGTTACAACGATCTTTCCGCCATTGGTGCCATCCGGGCCCTCATGGATCATGGCATGCGCGTGCCTGAAGACGTTTCCGTGGTAGGCTTCGACGATATTCAGAACGCGGCCTTCCACAACCCCAGCCTGACCACGATTCGCCAACCGCTGAATCAGATGGGAATTGAGTCTGCACGCATCCTGTTGCAGCGGATTCGCGGCGGCGAGAAATATCCGGATTCGGTGGAGATCCAGCCGGAACTGGTGATTAGGGAGTCGACGGGGGTACCCCGCACGCTGTCCGTCGGCGCGAAGTAGAACTCAAATGCAGATGGATGCATGAACGGAAGGGGAGCCGCACAGGCTCCCCTTCGTGTTTGTGTGAAGACGAGCGGCTTACTTCTTGCCTTCCAGTTCATCCGCGAGTGCGCCGGCGTTGTAGAGCTTGCGCAGGCCCTCGAGCATACCGGCGGAGTGCACCGCGACCGCCCGGTTTTTTCCGCCCTCATAGACGAAATCGCCGGCCAGCGATTCGATGTTGCCGTCGAAGATCAGGCCCACCAGCTCTCCATTGCGGTTCACCACCGGGGAGCCGGAGTTGCCGCCGATAATATCTCCGGTAGTGACAAAATCGAGCGGGGTGGCCAGGTCCAGCTTGTCGCGGCCAGCCGCCTCCT
>JAATFE010000022.1 GCA_015655365.1 Terriglobales bacterium | reverse complement strand
GTGGCCTTCGGTGTGCCGTTTCGCGGCTCGCTGTGGGAACTTGCTTTCCTCTGCATCCTCACCTCGCTGGCCTTTTCCGCGATTGGCTTGTTGGTCTCTTCCCGGGCCAAAACCATGGAAGCCGTCTCGGGGCTGATGAACCTGGTCATGCTCCCCATGTGGATTCTCTCCGGCGTCTTCTTCTCCGCATCCCGCTTTCCCGCCGTGATTCAGCCCATCGTGCGGGCCCTGCCCTTGACCGCGGCCATCGACGCCATGCGCGGAAACATGCTCCAGGGGGTGCCCTTGAGCCGCATGGTGGCCCCCGTGTGTATCCTCCTGGTTTGGTTGTTAGTGCCGTTTGCCGTCTCCCTGCGCATCTTCCGCTGGAGATGAAGTCATCGCACTTGCTCCCGGAGGGAGCATCGAGAATAGCCCATACCCCGGTTGCAGGCATGGGCCTCGGCGCCATCCCCATGCGTTATCCTTGTGTGCGATACGAGGCATTTCTCTGGCGCGCCAAACCCATCTCGAAGCCAAACCGCGCAATGCCTCCCAACCGGTCAGGTGGGCGGTGTTGGTGCATGGCGTGGTTCAAGGGGTCGGGTTCCGGCCATTTGTCTATCGTCTGGCCTCGGAAGAAGGCCTTTCCGGCTTCATCGGCAACGATACGGACGGCGTCACCATCGAAGTCGAAGGTCCCTTGACGCGGGTCGATGCATTTCTCTCCCGCTTGCGCATAGAGCCCCCTCCCTTGGCGCGGATCGATTCGATTGCCGTGCGCGAGTCGGTTGTCACCGGAGAGCCGGGCTTCCGCATCGTGGCCAGCGAAGTTCTGGGCCGCGTCAGCACGGGAATCCCCGCGGATGCGGCCACTTGCCCGGACTGCCTGCGAGAATTGCTGGACCCGCATGATCGCCGCTACCGCTATCCGTTCCTGAACTGCACCAACTGCGGCCCTCGCTTCACCATTACGCGCCGCATCCCCTACGACCGGCCGCAGACCTCCATGGCGCGCTTCCCTATGTGCCCCTCCTGCCAGGCGGAGTACGACGACCCTCTCAATCGCCGCTTCCACGCGCAGCCCAATGCCTGCTGGCAGTGCGGCCCGCGCGTCTGGTTGTCGAACAAGGATGGAGCGGAGATTCCGGCGGACGACCCCGTGGTCGCGGCCATTGATCGTCTCTTGGCGGGCGAAGTCGTAGCCATCAAGGGCATTGGCGGCTTTCACCTGGGCGTCGATGCGGCCAATGAGGCTGCGGTCCTGCGTCTTCGGCAGCGCAAGCGCCGCTACGGAAAGCCGCTGGCCGTGATGGTGCGCGACTTGAATGTGGCGCGAGAGTTGTGCGCGCTATCTCGGGAAGAAGAAGCGCTGCTCACCACATCGGCGCGGCCCATCGTGCTCGCGCGCAAGCGCGAACCCAACGGAATCGCGGCGGACGTGGCCCCTGGAATCCCCTGGCTTGGCGTCTATCTACCCTATGCGCCCTTGCAGCACCTTCTCTTCGCCGGCGCTCGCGTGCGAGCTTTGGTCATGACCTCTGCCAACCTGAGCGAAGAGCCGATAGCCATCGACAATGACGAAGCGCGGTCGCGCCTGGGCGAGATAGCCGACGTCTTCCTGATGCATAACCGCGAAATCCTTCAGCGCTGCGACGATTCGGTGGCCGCAGTGGTCGACGGCGCGCCGCAGTTGATCCGGCGTGCGCGCGGATTTGTGCCCCTGGGTGTCGAGTTGCCCCTCGATGCCCCTCCGCTTTTGGCCGTAGGCGGCCACCTGAAGAACGTCTTTGCCCTGGCGCGTGGCCGGCGCGTTTATCAAAGCCAGCATCTGGGCGACCTGGAAAACCTGGCCGGTCTCGACTTCTTCAAGGAGTCGCTCGCCCACCTCATGCGTACCTTCGAGATCGAGCCGGTAACCGTTGTGCACGATTTGCATCCCGGCTATCTCTCCACCGAATGGGCCAAACAGTGGGCACAGGAGCGGGGCCTTGGGTTGATCGCTGTGCAGCATCATCATGCCCATGTTGCCGGGTGCATGGCCGAGCATGGCCTCGCGGGTCCCGTGATCGGTCTTTCGCTTGATGGCACCGGCTACGGCACGGATGGCAAAATCTGGGGTGGGGAAGTGTTGATCGCTCGCCTCGACAGTTTCGAGCGCTTCGCGCATTTGGACTACGTGCCCATGCCGGGCTCGACGGCGGCGATTCGCGAGCCGTGGCGCATGGCGCTGGGCCATTTGCACGCGGCCGGATTCGATGTCAAGTCCCCAAAAATCCTCAGCCTCCTTGGCGCGACCGAAAAGGAAGTGCGTGTCCTCAAGCGGATGATTGAGCGCGGGATAAACTCCCCGCTGACTTCGAGCCTAGGAAGGCTCTTCGACGCTGCTGCTGCGGTGGTCCTGGGCCGCCGCGTCGTGAACTACGAAGCCCAAGCGGCAATCGAGCTCGAAGGTCTTGCCGTCGATGAGCCGGACGATGAAACCCCATACGCTCTTGAGATCGCTGGTGGCAATTGGTCCGCGCGTGAACCGGCAAGAATCGGTACGGTGCCTCTATGGCGCGGGCTATTGAAAGACCTGCAAGACGGAGTCAGTCAGGCGCGTATAGCCGCGCGCTTTCATGCCGGGGTGGCAGCGGGCTTTGTGCAGGCCGCGGTACAGGCTCACACGGCCACAGGCATAACGCAAGTGGCGATGAGCGGCGGCTGCATGCATAATCGGCGTCTGGCTAGGTTGCTGCGCGTGGCCTTGGAAGCAGAAGGATTCGAGGTATTTCGCCATGCCCAGGTCAGTCCCGGAGATGGCGGCCTCAGTTATGGCCAGGCAGCCGTAGCCGCGGCAATCCTGAGCAGTCGGAAATTATAGCGATTATGCGGGCAGTAACAACACTGGGTGCCCCAGGTTCGGCGCGTCTTTGTTTTTTTGCGCCGAACCTGGGAAAGCACGAACCTCAACCGGAAAAATTGATGCTACTGATCCGGCCGATAGGAAATACGACAGGGTGCCCCATCCTTTGTGCGTTCTCTGCTGTTCAGTTCCATGACATCCTTTACACATTGTTCCGGTAGATGCTTTACACTTCCGCGCGAGCGCAAGCGCGCGCGGAGGTGCAGAGGCGATGTCATGGAGAGCGATGGACGT
>JAATFE010000425.1 GCA_015655365.1 Terriglobales bacterium | reverse complement strand
GCCTTTCGCGTCAGCATCCACGATCTGCCGGTCGGTATCGCCTGGTATCGCAAGCACTTCCGGCTGCCTGCGGGAAGTAGGGGCCAGAAGGTCTTTGTGGAGTTCGAGGGCATTCGCCAGGCCGGCGAGGTGTATCTGAATGGGAAATCGATCGGGCGGCACGAGGACGGGGTGATGGCCTTCGGCTTCGATATTTCAGATGCCGTGAGGCCTGCGCCGGAGGAGAATGTGCTGGCGGTGAGAACGGACAACCGCTGGGACTATAAAGAGAAAGCCACCGGCGCCGCCTATCACTGGAACAACGCCAACTTCTATGCCAACTACGGGGGCATCAGCAAAAGCGTATGGCTGCATGTGACCGGAAAGCTCTACCAGACGCTGCCGCTCTACTCGCAATTGGGGACGACCGGGGTCTATGTGTGGGCCAGCGAGTTCGACATCCCGCGGCGCTCGGCCCGGATCACGGTGGAGTCGCAGGTGCGCAACGAAGAGAGTGCGCCGCGGACGGTGGATTATCTGGTCGAAATCGAGGACATGGACGGCAAGGTCGTGAGCCGGATCGACGGCGGCAAGGTCACACTGGCCCCCGGAGAAACGCGCACCCTGACGGCCTCGGCCGTAACGAAGGACCTGAACTTCTGGAGTTGGGGTTACGGCTATCTGTATACGGTGACGACCAAGCTGACGGAAGGCCAACGGACGGTGGATGTGGTGAACACGCGCACCGGCTTCCGCAAGACGGAGTTTGCCAACGGCATGGTGCGGCTGAACGACCGTGTGATCGATTTCCACGGCTATGCTCAGCGCACCACCAATGAATGGCCGGCGGTGGGTCTCTCGGTGCCGGCGTGGATGAGCGACCTGAGCAATGGCTTGATGGTAGACGGGAACGCCAACCTGGTTCGCTGGATGCATGTGACGCCGTGGAAGCAGGACGTGGAGTCCTCTGACCGGGTAGGGTTGATCGAGTCCATGCCGGCAGGCGATGCCGAGGGCGACTCCAAAGGGCGGCAGTGGGAGCAGCGGGTGGAGTTGATGCGCGACGCGATCCTCTACAACCGTAACAACCCCAGCATCCTGTTCTACGAGTGCGGCAACAAGGGCATCGGCGACGAGCACATGGCAGAGATGAAGAAGGTGCGCGACGAGTTCGATCCGCACGGCGGGCGGGCAATCGGTGCGCGAGAGATGCTGGCCAGCAAGGTGGCCGAGTACGGCGGGGAGATGCTCTACATCGACAAGAGCGCGACCAAGCCCGTGTGGATGCACGAGTACTCCCGCGACGAAGGCTCACGCAAATTCTGGGACCGGTATTCTGCGCCGTTCCACACGGACTCGCCCGACTACAACCGCAACCAGGATTCGCACGCCATTGAGGATGTGAAGCGCTGGTACGACTACTATGTAGCGCGGCCGGGCACGGGAACGCGGGTAAACTCGGGCGGCGCCAACATCGTGTTTTCCGACTCGAATACGCATTACCGCGGCGACAACAACTACCGGCGCAGCGGCGAAGTGGACGCCATGCGGCTGACCAAGGACGCCTACTTTGCCCACCAGGCGATGTGGGACGGCTGGGTGGATGTCGAACATCCGGGCATCCACATCATTGGCCATTGGAACTATGCGGCCGGCACCGTGAAGCCGGTATACGTGGTTTCGACCGCCAGCCGGGTGGAACTGAGGCTGAACGGACGGTCGCTGGGCGATGGAGTGCAGTCGAGCGGATTCCTATTCACTCTCGACAAGGTCGCGTTTGAGCCGGGAACGCTGGAAGCCATTGGCTACGATGCGCAGGGAAAGCAGGTGGCGACGGCCGAGTTGCATACGGCGGGACCGGCTGTGGCCCTGCGGCTGACCCCGCATACCGGGCCGGGCGGATTGCGCGCCGACGGCGCCGACATGGCGCTGGTGGACGTGGAAGTGGTGGATGCCGAGGGACGGCGCTGCCCGACTGCACTGAATGTGGTGCACTTTACGCTGAGCGGAAACGCGGAATGGCGGGGCGGAATTGCCCAGGGCTCGGCTACCCCGGTGCCCGTGAATACCGCCGCCAACGACAACAAGGGGCTTTCTACCACTCCGCCGACACCGCTGCTGCACGAGGACAACTACATCCTGGCGAAGACGCTGCCGGTGGAAAACGGTGTGAATCGCGTGATTCTCCGCTCGCTGCCCACGGCAGGAACGATCCAACTGCGCGCGGAAGCGAAAAGGCTGAAGACGGCGGAGGTGGAACTCACTTCGCTGCCGGTTGCGACGCAGGATGGGCTCTCGACCTACATGCCAGCCGCGGCACTGCCTTCCAACTTGAAGCGCGGGCCAACGCCGGCAGGACCTTCGTTCAAGCAGTCGCGGTTCCCCATCGCACTGGACTCGGTGACGGCAGGATCCAATGCCGACAAGACCGGCCAGAGCCAGGACGACGACGAAACCACATCCTGGTCCAGCGACGGAACGCTGCAGAATGCGTGGATCGAGTATGTCTTTGCCAAGGCGGAAACGCCGGAGCAGATCGACGTGAAGCTGGGCGGATTCCGCCAACTGCACTCCCCTCTGCGGGTGACCTTGGATGGCAAGACGGTTTGGGAGGGAGCGACGCCCACCAGCCTCGGCTATGCGACGCTGAAGCTGAAGCCCGAGTTGGGGACGCATCTGCGTATTGCCCTGACTGGCAGCCCCGCGAAGGGCAACGAGTTTGGGCAGATCAAGGAACTGGCGGGAGCCACTGCCTCACAAGCGGAGCAGCCTGCCAAACCGATTCTGACCGTGATTGAGGCGGAAATCTACAAGACGACGCCGTAGTTCCACACGATTGAGTTGCAACAGGGATTGGTATTGTCCTGAATTTCTGAGACATAGCAGGGAGCCGGATCGATGATCCGGCTCCATTCACAGGTACTCGATGGTTCCGGAGTGTTTTCCAATGAGGATTCTCAAGCAGTTCCTTCTGTTTGCGGCGCTCGCGTTTGCATGGCTTGCGCCGTTTGCCGCACCGGCCCAAACGCCGGTGCGTACCGTCGTCGACTTCAATGCGGACTGGAAATTTGTCCAGGGAGATCCGGCCAAGGCGGAACAGGCCGCACTGGACGATTCCGACTGGCACACCGTTACCGTGCCGCACGACTGGAGCATCGGCGGACCCGTGGACCAGAAGAACATCAGCGGCCAGGGCGGGGGTTTCTTCCCCACCGGCGTTGCCTGGTACCGCAAGAGCTTCAGCCTGCCCGCGAAAGATGCCCATCGCCGCGCCTACATCGCCTTTGACGGCGTGATGGCCAACAGCGACGTGTGGATCAACGGCTTCCACCTGGGACAGCGGCCCAACGGCTTTGTGAGCTTTTTCTATGAGCTGACCGGGCATGTGCAGTTTGGACCCAAAGCGCACAACGTGATTGCGGTTCGCTGCGACACGTCGAAGCAGCCGGCCTCGCGCTGGTACGAGGGTGGGGGAATTTATCGGCCGGTACGGCTGGTGCTGATGCAGGACGTGCATCTGGAGCCGTGGAGCACGTTTGTGACCACGCCAACGGCAACTGCCGAAAAGGCCACGGTACACGCACAGAGCACGGTGGTGAATGAGTCCAGCGCGCCGCAAAAAACGGCGCTCGAAGTCGCACTAATCGGACCCGATGGACGGCCCGCAGGTTCGTTCGTAACCCCGGAACAGACAATTGCCAAGGGAGAAAAAGCGCAGTTCACGGCAGAAATTGCCGTCCCCAAACCCGACCATTGGGACATCGATCACCCAGCGCTTTATCGCGCCGTAGTGCGCGTCAAAGCAGGCTCCGCGGCCGGGAAACATGCCGCCGCGGACGATGAAACAGTTCCCTTCGGCATCCGCGAGTTTCACTTCGACGCAGCCACGGGATTCTGGCTCAATGGCCGCAACTTCAAGATCAAAGGCGTTGCCCTGCACGCCGACGGAGGCGCGACGGGAATCGCCGTGCCCACCGCCATCTGGGAGCGCCGGCTAACCGAGTTGCGCGCCCTGGGCGTCAACGCCATCCGCACGGCGCACAACCCACCCTCGCCGGAATTCCTCGACTTGTGCGACCGCATGGGTTTCCTGGTGATGGACGAGATGTTCGATTGCTGGACGGTGGGCAAGAATCCGTACGACTACCACCTGTTCTTCGATCAGTGGTCGTCGATCGATGTGCGCGACACGGTGCGCCGGGACCGCAACCACCCCAGCATCATTTTGTGGAGCGCGGGCAACGAGATCCACGACACACCAAAGACGGATCTGGCACACGGGATTCTGGCGCGTCTGGTTGCCGTCTTCCACGAGAACGATTCGACGCGGCCGGTGACGCAGGCGCTCTTCCGGCCCAACGTAAGCCACGACTACGACAACGGTCTGGCCGACATGCTAGACGTGGTGGGACAGAATTACCGGGAGAATGAGATTCTGGCCGCGCACGAGCAGAAGCCATCGCGCCGCATCCTGGGGACGGAGAATACGCACGACCGCGCCGCGTGGCTGGCGCTGCGGGATCATGCGCCTTACGCGGGGCAGTTTCTGTGGACGGGAATCGATTACCTGGGCGAGGCTGGGAAGTGGCCGCTGATCACGCATCCGTTTGGACTGCTGGACCGCACCGGGCAGCCTCATCCGCGCGGTTTGGAGCGGCAGAGTTGGTGGGCAACGGCGGCCAACGTGCACATAGCGAGGCGCATCGGACAGACCGAAAGCAGCGCCGTCGATCCCGGCTACGAAGCAGTGCCGCCGTCGGCCAGGGAGCCATTGTTGCTGGATTGGACGCCGCGCAACACCGCGCCGCACACGGAGGCGGTGGAGGTCTATACCAACTGCGAGGAGGTTGATCTGCTGTTGAACGGGCAGTCACTGGGCCGGCAGAAACTAGCCGCCGACGCCTCCGCCTTGCGTTGGAGCGTGCCTTTCGCGCCGGGTTCCTTGAGGGCCGTGGCCTATAACCAGGGAAAGCCAGTCGCCGAAGACGAACTGCGCACGGCGGGGAAGGCGGTTCGGCTGGCGCTTTCGGCAGAACGCACAACCGTCTCGCAAGACCGCAACGATGCGGTTATCGTGGTTGCAACGGCGGTGGATGCGGCCGGTGTGCAAGTGCCGGACGCGACCAGCGAGGTCGAGTTCACGGTTTCAGGGCCGGCTCAGATTATGGCGACAGACAACGGCGGCAACACAGACCACGAATCTTTCGTGCTTCCGCACCACCATCTTTCCGGTGGCCGGGTGATTGCCATCCTACGGGCGACTGGCGCCGCGGGCGACATCCACGTTCATGCTTCTGGCGAGGAGGTGGCAAACGGCGAGGTTCGCCTGACCGCCGTCCCCAGTAAACCGCAGAGTGCATTGCGCGCGTTCTGAAACAGAAATCCTGACCGCTCGTAGAGTCTTCACTCAAACTGGCAGGGTGCATTCACTTCCGAAATTCCTGGGGGTGGTTGCACCCTGCCATTTTGCGCTTCAGGACGCGTAAAGCCTTTGTCTTAGGATGTGAGACCAGACTTTGTGCGCTTCGGCAAATGCTCTTTTAAAGGACATATTGGGGATTTGTAAGCCGTTCATATCAAAAGGTAATCTATTTTTCTATTGACGTTACATATCATGATCGCTTACCTTTTTTGCGGTGGTCTGACCAGGAGTTTGAGTGAACTGAACATTTGATCCGGCCATATTCATGGATGGAGGCAGTAGAAAGAACGCACATATGAAAACATTTACAGAAACAATGGATGCGCTTTCCAAGCGCAATCGCGGCGGGACAGGTTTGGCGCGGATCTTCTTCGCGCTGGCTCTCTGCCTGGGATGGGCTGCCTTTCCGGCTTTGGCCCAGACCGGCGGACAGGGCGCCCTGGAAGGAACCATCACCGATGCCACGGGAGCAGTGATTCCCAATGCGACCGTGACTGCGACCAACCAAGCCAGTGGGGTTTCCACAACCCACGCGACTTCGTCGGCAGGTCTGTATGCGATCACGCCGCTGATTCCCGGCATCTACACGGTGACGGTGACGGCAGATGGATTTCAGGTCTCGAAGCAGGAGAACATTGAAGTCAACGGACTCACCATCACCGGTTACAACGCCCGGCTCACGGTGGGCAGCACTGGCGAAACAATCACGGTTACGGAAGCTCCTCCACAACTACAAACGACGAACGCAACACTTGGCGGCGTCATCACCAACGAGACCTACGAGAGCCTTCCGGTTCTCATGGGCGGCCAACAACGCGATCCCACGGCTTTTGCGACCCTCACACCGGGTGCGCAGAGTGGTTCACGCGCCCCGATCATGTCCGGAACCGGCAATTACATGGCGGAAGTTTACCTGGACGGTATCCCCACAACTTCATCGAACCAGCAGGGCGACAACCGCGTGATTTCGAATGCGGTTCCGGTCGAGTCCGTGGATCAGGTGCAGGTTGTATCCAGCGGTCCATCGGCAGAGTATCAGGGTGCCGGCGCGATCAGCTTCACTACCAAATCCGGTGGCAACCAGTATCACGGAGCCGCTGTCGACTTCCTGCGCAACACAGCCTTCGACACCTGGGGCTATACGGCGCCCTATTTGACACAGAAGGCTGTCGTCAACGGTGTGTCCGTCAACGTCCCGGCAGGCAAGCCGGTCGAGCACCAGAATGAGCTCTCCCTTTCAGTGGGTGGCCCGATTCCTTACACGCGCCACAGGGGGTTCTTCTTCACCAACTGGGACCAGTATCATGGCCGCAACGGCGTTAGCCCGACTCTGTTCACCATTCCCACAACGCTGATGAGGCAGGGCGATTTCACTGAACTCGGCAGCGGCACGTACATCTACAATCCTCTGACAAACGTGTGCTCAACCGCCTCCAACTGTTCGCGCACGGCATTTGCAAACAATAAGATTCCCGCTGCCTATATTTCGCCGATTTCGCAGTACCAGCAGAAGAATCTACCCGATCCATCGCTGTCCGGAATTACCAACAACTATCTGGCAGGTGGAATCAGCGGTTATAACAACCACGCACTCGTTTTCAAGGTGGACTACGATCTGACCGCAGCGCAGCGCGTATCTTTTGTTTACTCGCACGGCGTGCGCACCTCTGTCGGCTATGGAGCCAACTTGCCCTTGCCCTATACGGCAAGCGCCAGCTCGATCATTTCGCCGACTGATTTGATCTTCGAACACCAGTACATCATCTCGTCACGCGCAGTGAACCAGTTCAAGTATGGGTTCACGCGCTTTCCTCAGCCGGTGTTGGCGCCGACAGCGGGCGGAACATGGACGAAGGACGCTGGAATTAGCGGTCTTCCCGCAGGACAGGCCTCGGAGAACTTCCCTGGTTCTTCCTGGGGCACTACAACGGCATTCGCCACGCCTCTGTCTCCGTGGACGCAAGGTGGCGCAACCGATTCCTCTCACAACGTAACGCCCAACACGTATACCATTGTGGATAACCTGCAATGGAGCAAGGGCAAGCACGCCATTACCTTCGGCGTAGAGACTCAATGGCTGCAAGACAATACCGTGGCCCAGAGCACCCATTCCGGCATTTACACGCAAGCCTGGTCCGGAACTTCAACAGCAAACTTCGTTGGCAACTCACTGAACAGCACGGCGACTGGCTTCTCTTATGCCAGCTTCCTTCTCGGCGCAGTCAACGTTGGAGCGACCAGCGTTCCTCTCTACGAGGACATCGGCGGCCGTTACCACCCGTGGTCACCCTACGTGCAGGACGACTGGAAGATTCAGCCTAACCTCACCCTCAGCCTCGGATTGCGCTGGGATTATCTTCCTCCCTATCATGAAGTCCAGGATCGCTGGAGCTTCCTGAATCCGACCGCAATCAACCCCCTGACCAACACGCCCGGAGAGCTGGAGTTTGCCGGAAACCGTGGCGGCAACATCAGTTGCAATTGCAAGTCCCCGGTACAGACCTACTGGAAGAACTTTGGCCCGCGTCTCGGACTCGCCTGGTCGGTGAACCCGAAGACGGTGGTACGTGCCGGCTTCGCTCTCGCTTATACCCGCGCCGGTGGCGTTGG
>JAATFE010000298.1 GCA_015655365.1 Terriglobales bacterium | reverse complement strand
TTACTTCCGTGATGGATGGCGCTTTACGGGCAAATGCGGGAGCTGTCGATCCTGCTATCCTTGTTAGGTGATTTTGCGCTCGAAAGCTTCGGTATGTGCCGCGTTGGCTTTGCTGGTGGGACTGTCTCCCATCGCCTGCCACAAGGAAGAACAGGTTGTGGTCGGTGTGGCCAAGAATGCGGTCAACGCCGAGCAGCAGGCCCAGGCGGCGGCGCAGGCTGCCTCTCAGACGAGCGACCGGCAGCGGGCTGCGCTGGCGATTATTCCTCTGCCCACCAAGAGCATGTATGTGGACGTGCATGAACCGGGGGCGTGGGCCAATCCGTTTCTTTCGGCTGGCACAGACTCGCTGACGCTGCGGGTGACCATGGCCGATGCCAACCCCAGCACCGTGGGCAAGGGCACGCTGCTGCGGACAGAAGCGGCCCGCCGTCAGGAGATCCAGGTGCGTCCCACCGATTTGGCCGACGCGCTGGTTGCATTGCCTGCCGGCGCGTGGCGCTATGGCCGGGTGATCGCCGTGGCCGAGTCGCCGCTGGCCAATTCCAAGGACCGGCCCAAGGTCCGCCGCAACGTGGAAGCCGCCATCCAGAAGCTGAACGATCTGGGTATCGTGGTGGAAGAGTGGCCGGCGAAGTAGCACTGCTCAGCACAGACCTCCGATAGGACGCGTTACCATTCCCCGGTGAGTATTCCGCCGATTTCCGACCTTATGAACCAGCCGCCGCTGGCGCATGAAGCGCTTTGCCGCGCATTGCCGGCTCCAGCGTGGCCGGCTGTCGCGGGTGCAGGGTCGTGCTTTTCCATCCTTGGCGCAGAAGCAAAGATGCGCCGGGGATGGGGCACCCAGAACTCGGTAGCCGCAAAATGCCCTAGCGCTGGAGCAGGTCGATGGGCTGCGTGAAGTCGGTGACCCGCAAGTGCCTGGCCAGGGTCGGGTGCTGGCGCTGGAGGGCTAAGAACATCTCCCAGGCGACGCGGCGGTAGCTGAAGTGGCCGGCGGGGCCGGAGCGGAGCTCGGAGATGTATTGGGCCTCGGCAAAATCCATCTTGAACATGCAGCGGACGCGCGTGGCCAGCGGGAGCAGATAAAGGGCGGACTGGGCGGCTTCTGGAGCACCGCTGGCCGCGATTTGGGCGCTGGCGGCGTGAGCCTGAGCAATGGCAGCCTGAAATTCGGCCAGAACGCCGGCTTCTTCCAGGCCGGCGGCGTCGCCGGTGAGCGGGGTTTCGTAGCCGTGGAGGGCTGTGAAAGGCTGCAGAATCTGGGTGCAGCGGCGATGGCGGTGCATGTCGCGGAAGCCGCCAATGTCCATGAGGATGTCGAAACGTAGAGCGGCTCCGGCGTGGAAGGCGCGCAGGGCTTCGTCGTGGCGGCCACGGTGACGCAGGCCGAGGTCCACGATCTCGGTAACGCGGGCCTCAGGGAGGGCGGCGACCAAGTCGCGAATCTGGCGGTAGGGGTGGTGGCTGACGGAGTAGAGCAGCGTGGCCGCCAACTCGACTTCGAGAGATTCGGTGCGTTCAACCAGATCGACGACCGGGGCCTCAGCGATGAGAAGATCGCGCAGCATTTCGCCGGCGGCGCGGGTCAGTTCGGCGCGGGTCAGGATTTCGTATTCGCTGGGCTGGGCATATTTGACCAGCGTGGGGGCGACGCGGACCTCGCGCGTGAGCAGGTTGGCGGCTTCGGCAGCCAGCTCCGGACCGGCCTCTTCCTTGAGGGCGGAGAGTTTTTCCACCAGCGCAGCGCCGGCCTGGCCGTTAACGTTCCAGGCGGGACCGGTGGCGGCTTCGCGGAGCTTGACTCCCAGGTCGCGAATTTCCGCGGCGGGGTGAGAGAGCAGGCGCGAGACCTGAGTTTCAAGGGAGCGGGCATTCGAAATCTGGCCGAGCGAGGTGTTGGTGGCCAGGGGGAGCAGGTAGCGGGCGACATCGAAGGCGCGGGCCTTGAGGGTGCGCTGGTAGGCCTCGGGCTTCATGGCTTCGGGGCAGGCGATGCGCTGGCGCAGGGCTTCAAGCACGGCCGCGGTGGTGCGCTCGTAGGCGGCAAAGAGGCTCTCGGCGGTTTTGGAATAAAGCGTTGCCGAGGCGGTGTCCGTA
>JAATFE010000416.1 GCA_015655365.1 Terriglobales bacterium | reverse complement strand
GTAGACCGGGAAGAAGCGGCGCGCTATGGGCTAAGCGTGGCGGATGTGCAATCGTCTGTATCGTCCGGGATCGGAGGCAAGAATATTGCAGAGAATATCGAAGGAAGAGAGCGCTATCCGATCAATGTACGTTACGAGCAGGACTTTCGCGACAGTGTTGATCGAATGCGCAGCGTTCTAATCGGCACTCCATCCGGATCGCAGATACCGCTGGGACAAGTTGCGAAGGTGTCGTTTTCGAATGGCCCTGCAATGATACGGGACGAGGATGGCCAACTGACCGGCTATGTCTACCTCAATTTGAAAGATACCAATTACAGCGCGTTCGTCGATTCGGCAAACCGCATCCTGCACGACAAAGTCACGCCGCCGTCCAACTATTCGTTTTCTTGGTCGGGAGAATATGAGTTCGAGCAGCGGGCAAAGCAGCGGCTTAGCCTGATTATTCCCGTGGTCTTCGCGTTGATATTCCTCCTGCTCTATATGGTGTTTCACTCTGTAGTCGAGGTCATCGTGCTCATTGTCCCAACGTTTTATGCGATGACCGGCGGGCTTCTGATGCAGTGGATACTGGGATACAACTTCAGCGTGGCGGTATGGGTCGGATACATTGCGCTCTTCGGAATTGCCGTTGAAACCGGCGTCGTTATGGTCGTCTATCTGCATGAAGCGCTGGATCGGCACTTGCAAGCGGGAAACATTCATTCTGCTGCCGACATCGAAATCGCTGTTATCGAGGGCGCGGTTCAGCGGCTTCGTCCCAAACTGATGACCGTGTGTGCCGTACTCGCAAGCCTGATCCCCATACTATGGTCCACGGGAGTCGGCTCCGACGTGATGAAGCCGATAGCCGCGCCCATCGTTGGAGGCATGATCACCTCGACGATTCATGTGTTGATTCTTGTTCCTGTATTTTTCGCCTTCATGAAGGAACGTTCTCTGCATGCGGGCGACCTGTGAATCGCATCAGTCGGACAAAGTCTTGTTTAGAGCGGAACCAAAGTTCTTGTGTCCTGTTGGGTTTCGTGCAAGGCCGCCGCTCCCTGCCGGACGCGTCAACTTGAACGTCGTGCTTTCGGGATATACCGACACTGGTTCCGCTATAGTGAGCCTGGGGCTAGGTCTCTGACCGCTTGAAGTTGTACCAGCTTGGGTGCCCCAGGTCTCGCTTCTGAGATCTGGGAGAGCACGAACTCAAGGTACTAAATCATCCGGTCAGAAACCTAGAGCTGGCCGAGGCCGAAATTGCCGCATTTGGCTAAAGTGTTATGCAACCTGCGATTGAACGGCAGCAGATAAAAGGGCCAGCTTCTTCGCGAAGCTGGCCCTTCTCTTTTCGGACAATACGTTTACGATCAAACAAGTCCCGGATTGCGCCCCTGCCGGAGATCCCACAAGGCGGATACGAGCGCGTCGATTTCCTCGCATGTATTGTACAGAGCCAGCGTGGCGCGGACCGTGCTCTCCAGCCCAAAACGGCGCAGAATCGGTTGTGCGCAGTGGTTGCCACCGCGCACGGCAATGCCCTTGCGGTTGAGGTAGTCGCCAATCTCCTCGGTACGGAAGCCTTCCATCACGAAAGAAAGAACGCCCGCCTTCTCCCTGGCTGTGCCAATGATGCGCAAGCCGGGAATCTGTTGCAACGCGGCCGTTGCATAGGTCAAGAGCATGTGCTCATGGCGCGAAACATTGGCGATGCCGACGCGATCCAGATAGTCGATTGCCGCGCCCAGGCCGACCGCATCGGCGATGTTGCCCGTTCCAGCCTCGAAGCGCTGCGGCGGGGGTTGATAGAGCGTCTTCTCAAAAGTGACGTCCTGGATCATATTGCCGCCGCCTTGCCACGGAGGCATGTTATCCAGCACTTCGGACTTGCCGTACAACACGCCGATGCCGGTCGGCGCAAAGACCTTATGTCCGGAGAAGACATAGAAATCGCAGTCGATGGATTGCACATCGACGCGCATGTGCGAGACGGCTTGCGCGCCATCGACCAGCACGCGCGCACCGTGGCGATGCGCGGCCTCAACCATCTCTTGCACCGGCAGGACTGTGCCCAGCGCATTCGAAACATGTGCAATGGAAACCAGACACGTCTTCGGTCCGAGCAGTTTCTCGTACTCGTCGAGCAGGATTTGGCCGGAGTCATCCACTGGAGCAACGCGAAGCTGCGCGCCCTTTTCCGCGCACAGCATTTGCCAGGGAACAATGTTGGCGTGATGCTCCATCCAAGTGATGACGATCTCGTCGTCCTTTTGAAGGTTGCGCCGGCCCCAGCTTTGCGCCACTAGGTTGATGGCCTCCGTGGCTCCGCGAACAAAGACAATTTCGCGCGCATCCCCGGCATTGAGGAAGCGGCGCGTCTTTTCACGTGCCGACTCATACGCATCGGTGGCGCGCGCAGCCAGCTCATGTGCGGCACGATGCACGTTGGAGTTTTCGTGTTCGTAGAAATAAGTCAAGCGGTCGATGACTGATTGTGGCTTTTGGGTCGTCGCGCCATTGTCGAGCCAGATCAGCGGATGCCCGTTCACGACTTCGCGCAGAATCGGGAAGTCGCGGCGGATCGCTTCCACATCGAACGAATGGGAAGAAAGGCCGAGGTCGCCCAGTAACTCAGAATGCTCCGCAACGGAAGTTACCGCGGGCCCTCCAATCGCAGGATTGAGCGGCTGGCTCTGCGGTTCGTACGAAGCGGGGGCATGGGTTACCGTTCCTGCGAGCTGCGGCGCGGCCAAGTCGAGAGGCGATGCAAACGGATTCGCGGCAGGAACCTGCTTCGAGCGCACTGATTTATCCGGTGTAGCCGGATCTGGGCCGGGGAGTGTGGGCGGAGTGTAGACCAGGGGCCGTTCCTCGTCCAAGAAAGAAAGGGTATGGACTGCGGAGGAATCGGCAAAGCCCAGAGCACCGGGAACGACCGGCGCCGGAGGCTGTACAGATTGGGCGGGTTGAACTTCCGGAAACAACGATGAAGGAATCGCGGCTAAGCTTTCCTCGTCGTGCGCCGCATTTCCCGTCGCGGGCGGAGTGTTAATCGGACCCGTTGGCTCGGCAGGCTGCGCAAAGAGTGGCCGGGCGTCTTGCAAGAATCCGAATGCTGTTTCGGTGGAGAGAGCAGTTCCCTGCCCTGGCCCAGCCGGAGCAGGAGTTGCAGCCGTTGAAACAGGCTGGCGCACTTCCGGCGCAATGTTTCGGTCCAGAGCGGCTACGAATGGCCCTGGCTGCGCCTCGGCAAAACTCGCCAACAGCCCTGGAACCGCAGGCTCAGTTGGACTACTGGGCACGGCCGCGTACGGATTGCCGCTGACCGCGGAGTTCGGCGGAAGCACCGCTGCCGCGGCGGTTGCGGCAGGCGACTGGAGCGGCTCCGGCAACGCATTGAACATCTCGTTGGCCATGCGCGCTAACTGAGCCGGAGAGAGAACGCCTGGAGCGACGGCTTCGCTGCCGTGCAATCCCGTGGCCCAGTTGCTGATATCCGGAGCGGCTCTGACTGGCGATTGCTCACTTGTACTCATGGTATTGACCCACGTCTACATCCTCGAGCAGGGCGATTGCATCGTCTGTCAGCACGGCCGCCGAGCAGTAGAGCGATACCAGGTAGGAGGCAAGCGCTCGTTGGTCGATCCCCATGAAGCGAACCGACAATCCTGGGCTCTGCTCTCCCGGAAGTCCGGGCTGAAAGAGACCCACGACGCCCTGCTTCTTCTCGCCGACACGCAAAAGCAGAATCTTGGATTTTTGATCTTTGCTTCGGACGGCGATTTTGTCGGAGGGAATCAG
>JAATFE010000502.1 GCA_015655365.1 Terriglobales bacterium | reverse complement strand
GCGCGAGCCTACGCGCTCACCGCCAGTTGGGACTCGGTCTTTGAAGGGGTCTACAAGGCGTACGAAACACTGGTGCCGCCCCCACTTACGGAATGCGCAGCCCTGTCCTCAGGTTCAGCGTAAACGGCGTTTCCTTGTCCGTCATCAGATCCCAGCCGAGTCCGTGCAGTTCGCCGTCTTCGACCCCGAGAATCGTCACGCCCTCGGCGGAGAGCTTCTTCGAATGCCATGCCTCGCCATCCACTCCCCAGGCCAAAATTGCATGGTGGCCGACGAACAAAAGCAGGCCGGCTTCGGGAACTGGGCGAACCTCCAGCACTGGCCGGTAAGCGAGCAGGTTGAACCGCTCCGGCACGGTCGTGTCGATCAGGTAAGCGTACCCGCCGGAGACGGCGCAAATCTCCTCCGGCCTCGGAGCGGACCACAGCCCGTTCGGTACCGCCGGATCGTGGAAGCCGAGAGCGCACGTGGCCAGGAAGGGCTGCGCGTCTGCCTCATTAGGCCGGACCAGCACCTCCAACGCCCCGCGCTCCACCTCTTCGGCCTCGCGCGGATAAACAAAATGCCGCGTGGGCAGAATGATGGGCCGTGCCGGGAGCACCTCAGCTTCCCAATGATGGGAAAAGCTGAGGTCGAGGGTTGGGGCGGTCATGGCGTTAGACTCCGACAAACCGTTCGATGCGCTCGCGGACGCCGATCGCGCCCAGTCCCAGTGCTGCACCTTCCTCGATGAGCGGAATCAGCTTGTCGAACATCGGTCCGGACTGGGACCCGGTCAGCGCAATGCGGACCGGATGGAAGAGATCCGCGCCCTTGATCTTCGTGGCGGCCTTGATCTCGTTCATCCACGCCTTCAGAACTTCCGGCGTGACCTGCCCGGAATGGGCGCGCGCATGGGTGGCCAGCTCGGACAGTACGATGCGCGCGGAGTCGGCGGCCAGTACGGTCGCGTTCTCCTCGTCGGCACGGGCGACCTCCACATCGAATCCGAAGATCATGGCGGCTTTGTCGGGGAGCTGGTCCAGGTGGTCGACGTAGGGAACCAGAACCGCCAGCATCCGGTCAAACCAGGATTGCACTGTTTCCGGTGCGGCGTCCCGCGCAGGCAGCCGATCGCCAAAATAGCCCCAGGACAATGCCGCCAGCCGGGCCGGATCGGCCAGCTTCAAATAGTGCCGGTTGAGCCAGTTCAGCTTGTCAAAGTCGAAAATAGCCGGCGACGGCGTAACGCGCTCCAGCGAAAACGCTTTGGTCAACTCCTTCAGCGTAAAGGTTTCGGTTTTGCCGTCTTCCGCGCCCCAGCCCAGCAACGCCAGATAGTTGACCAGCGCCTCGGGCAGATAGCCCATCTCCCGGAAAGTCGAAATGGAGGTAGCGCCGTGGCGCTTGGAGAGCCGCTCGCGGTCCGCGCCCAGAATCGTGGAGAGGTGCGCAAACTCCGGCACCGGCCACCCGAAGGCCTCATAAATGGCCACTTGCTTGGGCGTATTGGAGATGTGGTCGTCGCCGCGGATCACGTGGGTGATCTCCATCAGCGCATCGTCGATGGTGACCACGTAGTTATAAACCGGAACCCCGGACGAGACGCCGCTTGCCGAGCGGACCAGGATCGGGTCGCTGACCGTTTCGGCGGCAAACTCGACCTCGCCCCGCACCAAGTCGTGAAAGCGCAGCGGGCGGTCCTCAATCTTCAGACGCACCGCAAAAGGCTTGCCCGCGGCAAGGTTCTCGTCGATGGTGGCCTGGCTCAGAGCCCGGCAGCGCCCCGAGTAGATTTGCGGCCCATGCTCTTTGGCGGCCAGTTCGCGCTCCGCCTCCAACTCCTCCTGCGTGCAGAAGCAGCGGTAGGCCTTGCCTTCAGCCAAAAGGCGCTCGGTCAACTCGGCATAGATCCCGAGCCGCTCCGACTGGCGGTAAGGGCCGTGCGCGCCCTTGTCGGGGGTGCCTGTGGCGGGGTCGCCGGGCCCCTCGTCCCAGTCCAGGCCCAGCCAGCGCAGGTCTTCAATCAGTTGCTTCTCGTAGCGGGTTTCGGAGCGGTCGAGGTCGGTGTCTTCAATGCGAAGCAGGAAATCGCCGCCCATGCGGCGGG
>JAATFE010000061.1 GCA_015655365.1 Terriglobales bacterium | reverse complement strand
TCGCCCACGATGGGACGGCTGGGACCCTTGAGGCCGCGAACCGAGGCGTCGCTATTGATAGCCACGATGAGGCGGTCGCCGAAGCGGTGGGCCTGCTCCAGCACAGTGATGTGACCGACGTGGAGCAAATCGAAGCAGCCGTTGGTGAAGACGACGCGTTCGCCGTTGGCCTTCCACAGGGCGATGCGGCTGACCAGTTCGGGGAGTACGAGCACCTTGTCTTCGGCATGGAGGGCGATTTCCGGAGCCAGCGCGGCCAGCAGTTCGTATTTCTCGACGGGAACGGTGCCCACCTTGCCGACCACGATGCCGGCGGCCATATTGGCCAGTTCGACAGCGGTCTCAGGCGGGAGCGCGGAGGCAAGACAGAGGGCGAGAACGGCGATCACCGTGTCTCCCGCACCAGAGACGTCGAAGACCTGGCGGGCCACGGCGGGGGCAAGAAAGCGGCTGCCGGGCCGAACCAGGGCAATGCCCTTTTCGCTGAGGGTGGCGGTGAGGAACTGGATGTCGAGGGCGGGGATCATGGCTTCGGCCGCATCGAGCAAGGGATTGAGGTCGGCCGCGTCGAGATTGGCGGCCCGGGAGAGTTCGCGAAGATTGGGGCAGATGGTGGTAGCGCCGCGATAGCCGGTGAAGTCGGCGTTCTTGGGATCGACCAGGACAGGAATGCCGAGCTTGCGAGCGGCCTGAATCAGGGTCTGGCAGACCTCGGGGTTGAGCACGCCCTTGGCGTAGTCGGAAAGCACCAGGGCATCGCTATCGGGAAGTTGAGCAAGCACGCAGGCAACGAGGCGGTCGTAGTCGGCCTGCGCATGGTCGCCAATGCGCTCACTGTCCAGGCGCAACATCTGCTGGCTTCCGCCCAGAATGCGCACCTTGGTGATGGTAGGAAAGCTCTCGCAGGCGACGAAGTCGGAGGCGACGCCATTGGAACTGAGGCTCTCGGCCAGCAGGCGCTCGTTCTCGTCGCCGCCGGTGAAGCCGATGACGCGGGTTTGCGCGCCCAGGCGGACCAGATTCATGGCCACGTTCGCCGCGCCGCCGGGGTGCTCGCTGTGGTGGGTGGCGCGCACAATGGGCACCGGCGCCTCAGGGGAGATGCGGCCAACCTCGCCCCAGATGTATTTGTCGAGCATGACGTCGCCCACCACGAGCAGGCGCTTGGCGGTCCAATTGCGCTCGATCTCCTGAATCACCGCGTGCAGGTCTTCGATCACAGCGCGCCCCCGGTCTGCGGCGCATGGAGCCAATCCTGTTCGATCCAATCGCAGAGCATATGGCCGGCCAGGATGTGGGCCTCCTGAATGCGCGCGGTATCGCTGGAGGCGACGGCGAAGAGGTAATCGGCGAGGGGGGCAAGTTTGCCACCGCCTGCGCCGGTAAAGGCCACCGTGACAAGGCCCTGGGCGCGGGCTGTTTGCAGCGCGGCGACTACGTTGGGGCTGTGACCGGAAGTAGAGATGCCCACCAGCAGGTCGCCGGGGAGACCCAGCGCCTCGACCTGGCGGGAAAATACGGCCTCGAAGCCGCAGTCGTTGGCGACAGCGGTGAGGATGGAGGTATCGGTAGTCAGAGCCACCGAAGGCAGCCCGCGGCGCTGGCGGCGAAAGCGGCCGACGATTTCCGCGGCCAAGTGCTGGGAGTCGGCGGCGCTGCCACCATTGCCGCACCAGAGGATTTTGCCCCCGGCGCGCAAGGTGGCGGTCATGGTCAGGGCGATGGCTTCCAGAAGCTTCTGTTGCTGTTCGACCTGGCGCACCACATGAAGGTGCTCCGCGATGGCTTTGGTAAAGATCTCCGCGGCATCGGGACTGCCGGGCAGTTTCTGCTCCCGTTCCATACTTCTCGTTTCAGCGCCGGGGTCCATGACGGAGGGCGCACAAATGACTGTTGTTATCATAGCGGGGTGAAAGACTCTGCAAGCACGTTCCCTTCCCGCAACTTGAGAACCATTTTTCTGGACCGCGATGGTGTTTTGAACGAAAAGATGCCGGAGGGCCGCTACGTCACGCGCTGGAGCGAGTTCCACCTGCTGCCGGGCGTAGCGGAGGCGATTGGGCGGCTGAACAGGGCCGGACTGCGGGTGGTGGTGGTGTCGAACCAGCGCGGCGTTTCGCTGGGGCTCTATACGACCGCGGATGTGAGGGCCATTCACACCGAGTTGCAGAACCTTTTGGCGAGTCACAGCGCGCATGTGGACGGATTCTATTTTTGCCCCCACGGCAAAGGGGAATGCATCTGCCGCAAGCCACTGCCGGGGATGTTTGAACAGGCAAGGGCGGAGTTCCCGGAGATCGCGGCTGAAACC
>JAATFE010000397.1 GCA_015655365.1 Terriglobales bacterium | reverse complement strand
GGACCAGCGCGGAGTCGGGAATCGGCACGGTAACCGTGGTGAAACCGCCATGGACCTCCGTCGCATTGGCCGCGGTCAGAGTAGTGATGGTGATGCCGTTGAGGATGACTCCCAGGGATGTAGTGTGCGGGTCCAGGCTGGGATCGACGCTGTAGTTCAGCTTGAGCGACGCACGCCTGGGCATCATGGCATAGGACAGGATGAAGTGGAGCGAATAGTAGGAATGCGGGCCCCGCATCTCAATGGGTTTGACCAGGCCCATATCTTTCAGCGTCACCGTCTGGGAAGCGATGCTGCTTTCCCCCAAGGAAAGTAGCGGCATCGCGCCCGATGCCAGATCGATTGCGGCGGGAATGCGGCGGGCGGTTTGCGCCGGAGCTTTGCGGCCAAAAGCCGCGCTTACGGCCTGTTTCACGTCACCGGCCTGATTGGCCGCAAAGGCCTGACTGCAAGTACCCAACGCGAGAGCGAGCAAGATCGCTGCGCCGGTAGCGGCTTGAGGTATCCCTTTGGCCCCAGTGCTTTTGTCTGGGAAGAAGCTCCGCAATATCTGGTAGATCCCAAAGCAGGAAAGCCTCATCACGCGCCCCAGGCTGACCATGGGGCGATCGACTTCCTTGGTTTCCACGGAGGTGATCCAGGCATCGGCCCGCGAGTAGAGTGCGCGGGTCAGCGTCTCCTGCTCGGCGAGGGTGGGAAGGTCGAACGCCAGGCGCACTTCCCCGGTTCTCATGCCGACCACCTTGGCATCGATTTCCGCATCGCCAGCCTGCCCTGGAAAGGCCAGCTTGAGGGTCTCGCCCAGGGTGAAGCGCACATCTCCCGTCACCTTGATGGCTGCGCCGCCGACCGACATATCCATCGTCATCGCATCGATCTCGCGGCCATCCGCGAGGTCGATGCGAACCGGAATCCTGGCCTCGATGCGCACCGATTCGCGACGCTGCTTCTGTTCGTAGGCCACCGCGGCAGCCACACCAAGAATCATCATGTTGAAGATCACCCAGACCACGTTCATGATGACCGCGCCGGGGTGGGTTGGATCGGTGACGAACATCCGGTAGGGAGCCATGGCGAGGCCCAAACAATTGAGGAATAGAAGGCGCTTGGTGGGCACGGCAATCTTGCGGTCGTACTGCGTTTCGGCGAGGGTGCTGCCTTTGCCGGTCACATTGAATTTGCCCAGCTTCGGATTGATCAGGGCGAGCAGGGTGGGAAGCAGAATGTAGGGCGCCAGTACGGATTCGTAGATCTCATTCCAGAACGAGTGGCGATGGCGCCCCTGGATGCGCGAGTTGGTCAGGTTGGAGAGAATCAGGTGGGGCATCGCGTAAACAAGGATGGTGACCCAGTAGCCGGGAATGATCGCTCTGCCGATCAACAGGTAAACCAGGGGCGCGCAGAGGAAGACCAGCCGCGGAATTGCATACATGAAGTGCAGCATCGCGTTCAGGTAGCAGAGCCGCTGGGTAAACTTCATGTGGCCGCCGAACAGCGGGCAATCCGTGCGCAGGATCTGGATCATGCCGCGCGCCCAGCGAACGCGCTGGCCCACATGCGCAGAAAGAGTTTCGGTGGCCAAACCGGCCGCCTGAGGGATGTTGATGTATGCGGTGTTGTAGCCGAGCTTTTGCATGCGCAGCGAGGTGTGCGCGTCCTCGGTGACGGTTTCAACCGCGATGCCGCCGACCTCGTTCAGCACCGAGCGGCGAATCAGGGCGCAAGAGCCGCAGAAAAACGTCGCATTCCAAAAATCGTTGCCGTCTTGCACAATGCCGTAGAACAACTCCGCTTCATTGGGAATCGTTTTGTATTGGAGCAAGTTGCGCTCGAAGGGGTCGGGCGAATAGAAATGGTGCGGCGTCTGCAACATGGCCAGACGCGGGTCCACCAGCATCCAGCCCAGCGTCATCTGCAAAAAGCTACGCGTGGGAATGTGGTCGCAGTCGAAGATGGCCACATACGGCGAGTCCATCGTAGTCAGCGCGTGGTTGATGTTGCCGGCCTTGGCATGGGTATGCTCGGCGCGGACGATGTAGCCGACGCCGGCCTCTGCGGCAAACTCCTTGAAGTCCTGGCGCGTGCCGTCGTCGAGGATATAGATGTGCAGCTTTTCCGGCGGGTAATCGATGTTGAGCGCGGCCAGAGCGGTGTAGCGAACCAGCGCCAGCGACTCGTTATAGGTGGGAATCAGCACATCGACATGCGGCCATTGGCTATCGTCCTGCGGCATCGGAACGGGCGCCCGGTGCAGCGGCCACGCGGTCTGCATGTAGCCCAGGAACATGATCAGGATGGTGTAGACTTCGGCTCCGATGAGAATCAGCATGAAGACCGAATCGATCCTCACGCGCGGGTTCGATTCATCGGAGAAAAAATCCACCAGCGTGTGGATGCGCCACCAACCGTAGCGAAGGGTAGCAGCAACCGACAGCAGCATCAGAACAATGGTGATGACGCGCGAAGCGGAGAGCCGGTTCACCACCAGGGCGAGCAGAATGGAGACTGTGCCCAAAATCAACTGTTGGGGCCAATTGAGATAGAGGCTGATGAACTGGAGAAACAGAAACGCGGTCACACAGAACACCACGGTTCTGAAGATCCGGTTCATTGCGTCAGGTCTTTCCGGACAGGTATTCATACACCCCACATCGTGCTTGCTCGGTTCATTGCCTGGCGATCCGAATCACGCCCCATTTGAGTCTTGTGTTTGATTTTTTCAAAGCGCGACAAGCCGTCTATATCACGTTGAAAGTTTATACCGGGTGCTTTGTTGCCCGATGAACCCAAGAATGCGCAAAAACGATTTGCACTCAGTTTTACACCAGAGTGTGAAAATAAGACTCTCGCTCACTATGGCACATCGGATGCAGGTCTGGCCGAGGCACTATTTTCCGCTCGAAACTTGTTCGCAAAATCCACCCTGTCAACCCATCAAAACCCCGCGCGGCCCGCTTTCTGCACTGCCGGTGTATAGAACGAGACAAGTGCGATCCGGATTACGTGATAGCGTTTCCAGCATGCCTGTACGCGTGGACCTTGCCGAAGTGCGCCGAGCGCTCGAAAACGACGAACTGGTGCCGTGTTTCCAACCCGTGGTTGAATTGCACACCGGTCTATTGAAGGGTTTTGAGGTCCTGGCGCGCTGGCAACCCCCGGAACGCGGCCCGGTTCTGCCGGAGAATTTCATTTGCCTAGCAGAAGAGAACGGCCTCATCGGCCTGTTGATGCAGCAGATCATGCGCAAGGCATTTGAGTCGGCTCCTGTTTTGCCTGAGCCTCTCACCCTGGCAGTGAACATATCGCCTTCCCAGTTGCGCGATCTGAGTCTCCCCGGCCAGATTCGCGACGCGGCAGAGAAGGCCGGGCTTCCCCTGGATCGATTGGTCGTTGAAATCACGGAAAGCGGTATTCTGGACAACCTTGAGCGCGCCCGGAAGATCACCACCGGATTGAAGGCCATTGGCTGTGAACTGGCATTGGACGACTTTGGAACCGGATATTCGAGCCTGAGCCATCTTCAGTCGTTGCCGTTCGATGCGTTGAAGCTGGACCGCAGCTTCGTCAGTTCCATGACCAATACACGCGAAAGCCGGAAGATTGTGGCGGCGATCATCGGCCTGGGACGCAGCCTCGATCTGCTTACGATTGCCGAGGGAGTTGAGACAGACGAACAGGCAGAGATGCTGCTTTGGCTCGGCTGCGAGATGGGCCAGGGGTGGCTCTATGGCAAGCCCTCGACGGCGGATCGGATTCCGCAGATGGTTGAAGCCCCACCGCGAGCCTTGTCGACGGCATTGTCGCTGCATGGAGACGGCTGGGTGGTTTCCAGTCTCGAAGCGTTTCCGGCACAGCGTTTGGCGCAACTGCAGGCGATTTATGACGGCGCGCCGGTGGGTTTGTGTTTCCTGGACTCCAATCTTCGCTACGTGAGCATCAATAAACGGCTTGCCGCCATGAATGGCGTTCCGGTGGAAGCCTACCTGGGAAAGACAGTCGAGGAAATGATCCCCGAGGTATTCGCAGAGGTTGAGCCGTTTCTCCGTCGCGCAATGAAGGGTGAGGCAATTCAGGATCTGGAGTTTTCCCGGCCGGCCAACAACCGCGGGAAAACAGACGCAACCAACATGGTGTCGTATCAACCCGCACTGGACGAGGCGGGAGAAGTGATTGGCCTTTCGGTTATGGTTGCGGATATTACGGACCGCAAGCGAACCGAAGACGCACTGCGCGAGAGCGAAAACCATCTCCGGTACATGGTCGAACTCAATCCCGAGATTCCATGGGTCATGGATTCAGAGGGCAACAACCTGGACTTCACCGTGCGATGGACCGAGCTCACAGGGCTGAACAAGGAACAGACCCGCAACCTGGGATGGCTGGAAGCGCTGCACCCGGAGGACGTGGAGCCCACGATGAAAGCGATTGCGGATGCGCTCCATAGCGGCGAGCCTATCGATATCGAGTACCGGGTGAAGTGTGTGAACGGCGGTTGGAAGTGGATGCGCTCGCGGGGATCGCCGCGGGTGGGACCGTCGGGTCAAATCGTGCGCTGGTACGGCAGCCTGGAAGATATTGACGACCGCAAACAGTTGCAAGAGGCGCTACTCAAGTTCCGGATGTAGCTAGAGCATTTTCGGAATACATATAGACTTTTTAAGGGACGTGCAAAGTGCCTTTTCCTTGAGGAAAAAGGCACTTAGCCGCGTGCTTTCGGTCTACAGCAATTCCGAAAATGCTATAAAGGCGTCGCCAGCGCATGCAGCAAAACAGGCATTTTGCAAAGATCGATTTTTGCTTGTCTGCGGATTCGGAGCACAGAGACAGGATAGGATTTCCCTGGGAGGGGCTTTCCTGATGAGGATTGGATTTGTGGGATTGGGCAAGATGGGCACG
>JAATFE010000420.1 GCA_015655365.1 Terriglobales bacterium | reverse complement strand
GCCAACTTCGATCCCTCGACCAATACCCTGGTCCAGGCCAAAAGCGGTTCGCTCTATAACCGCGCGCTGGTGAACTCTCCCAAGCTGGACTTTGCGCCGCGCATTGGCTTGGCCTATCAACTCACGCCCAAGACGGTGATCCGTTCAGCTTACGGGCTCAGCTTCGATCAGTTCAACCGCGAGGGCGGCGAAAATCTGCTCGCCTACAACGGTCCGTATATCGTTAACTCTTCCATCACCCAGGTGGCTCCGTTTGCGCCGGCCAGCTTGGGCGCGGCGCAGCCGCTGTGCACCGGCGCCAATTTCAACGGGTGCTTCCGCACCGTGGCGCAGGGCTACCCCGACAACTTCGCCAGCCCGTCGAACTTCAGCACCCTGCTGGCGCAGACGCGCTATATTCCCAAGGACATCTCCACCGGCTACGTGCAATCGTGGCATGTGGACGTGCAGCGCGAAATAGCCAAGAACACGGCGTTGACCGTCTCTTATGTTGGCGAGCACGGCGTGCATATTTGGGTTCTTGCCGACCTGAATCAGGCTGTACCCAACGCTGCGGGAGCTGCCTTGAGCCTGCAAGCCCGCCGCCCGATCACCACCTTCACCGGCATCGAAGAGTCGATTCCCGCCGGCTTCCTCAGCTACAATGCCCTTCAGACCGAGCTCGAACATCGCTACTCGAACGGCATCTACCTGCTCAACTCCTTTACCTGGTCGCGAGCCATCGACAACGCCTCTGGCCACCTGGACACACCGAATGGAGATAACTCGCGCGTCAATCTGGCAAACCTTGCCGGCGAGCGCGGCGAATCGGCCTACGATCAGCCAATCAATGACACCTTGACCGTGGTGTGGGATCTGCCTTATGGGCATGGCCGCCATTTCGGCTCCAGCGCTCCGACCGCACTACAGACGCTTCTGGGCGATTGGCAGATTTCGGCCATCAACACCGCAACCAGCGGTCAGCCGGTCAATCTCACCTACTCCGAGTCCGCTGCCTTCGACGTCAGCGACCTTCTCGCCTATCGCCCTAACGTATCCGGCAATCCTGTTTCCCCTTCGAGCCTGCGCATCAAGACTTCGACGGCGCTCACCAACTTCCTCAACCCCAGCACGGTCAGTGTTCCGACCGATGTGACCAAGCCCTACGGCAATGCCGGACGCAACTCGCTCAGGGATATGTCCTTCAACCAGCTCGATTTTGGCCTGCACAAGGCTTTCCGCTTGTGGAGCGAATCCTCGCGGTTCGACCTGCGCGGTGAGGCCTTCAACGTGCTCAACCACGTCAATTACATGGCGCCCGATTCCAACCGGAGCGATGGTGGATTTGGCAGCATCACCTCGGCCTTCCCGCCGCGCCAGTGGCAGGTAGCCGGCAAGCTGATCTTTTAGGAACAGGTAAACACACCATGACTGTACTCACTCGCCGTAGTTTCAACTCGATTGCGGCGGCAACGCTTGCATCTTCCCTCACGCGCTCTTTATGGGCGCGTGAGGTTTCTTCGCAGGCTGGAAGCCGCTATTTCTATTTCGCGCTGGTCGCCGATACGCATATCATCGACAATTTTTACGTCAAGGGCAGCGAGAACGGCGTCGAGGACAACGAGACCATCCTCGTCACCACCCCGCGCCTGACCGCCGCGCGCGATCTCATCAATTCGCTCAACCCAGCTATCGAGCAAGTCTTTGTTGTGGGCGACTACTTCCATAACTATCCCTCGACCGACTACGACTTCTACTTCAAAAACGCTACGCGCCTCGATAATGCCAAGGCCATCACCGATGGCTTCCACATGCCGGTCCACATCGGCTTCGGCAATCACGACTACGATGTGCGCCGTGTTTCCCGCGAGATGAGCCACCGGCTATTCAAAGCCAAGTTCAACACCGAGCCCTATTCCGTACTGGATTACAAGGGATTCAAGTTCATCCATCTGAATAATTTCTTGGGCAGTACGCAAGATCGAACCGCGCCCGATTTCAATCCCAGTATCGGATCGCTCGGAGAAGTGCAGCTTCAATGGTTCGAAGCGCAACTCCAGCAGCGCAAGCCCACGCTGGTCTTTATCCACTACCCGCTGATCGCAGTCGCTGCCACTGAATTCAGCGACTATGGCCTGCATCCGCTGCTGCGCAAATACTCCAGCAATATTCAACTGGTTGTCTCCGGCCACCTGCACAAGTGGATCGACTTTGCCCACACCTACGGCCCGCAGCACTATGTCATGGCGTCCACGCGCTACGATCCCAATGCCTACATGCTCATGGAAGTCGACACGCAACAGACGACCTGCCGCTTCATCAACGCGAACCTCGTCGAGTGGTCCACGCACTACAGCAAGCCCTACCATGCAAGCTGATTGCGCGGACTAGACCGCCGCAAAGCTCTGCAATCTTGAAGGACACACATGCTTTCCAATTCTCGCTGTATCGCTTTCATTGCGTTGTGCGCATTCATGAGCGGCTCGTTTACGGTCCTTTTAAGTCAGGCCGTTCCCGGCGACACCGATCTCAAGCTGAATCAGATCCAGGTCGTCGGCACGCACAACAGTTATCATGCGGGCATTGCGCCCAATGAGGCAAAACTCTGGCAAGCCAAATCTCCCCAAGCTTTTAGCGGGCTCGACTACCAGCACCAGCCTCTCGCCGATCAATTCGATAGCGGAGTTCGCCAGATTGAGCTCGATGTTTACGCAGATAGCAAAGGCGGGCTCTACGCGCATCCGGCCGGCCCGCGCATGGTTGCCGCCGCGTATCTGCCGCCTGACTCCGAGTTCGATCCCCAGGGCGTCATGGCCAAGCCGGGCTTCAAGGTCATGCACGTTCAAGACGTGGACTACCGCAGCACCTGCCAGCCCTTCATTGCCTGCCTCGAACAGGTCCGGCAATGGTCGCATACGCATCCCGGCCACATCCCTATCTTCATTCTCGTCGAAACCAAACAGGGAAGATCGAGCCGCGAACTTCAACTCACCGAACCCGAGCCATTCACTACCGCCACCTTCGATGCGCTGGATGCCGAGATTCGCTCTGTCTTTCCGCCCCAGGAACTCATCACGCCCGACGACGTTCGCGGATCCTACGACACGCTCAACCAGGCGGTGCTTGCCGGCAATTGGCCGATCCTCTCAAGCGCCCGCGGCAAGGTGATCTTTCTTATGGACCAGCGGCCAGTGGGTCCCGTCTATCTTGCCGGCCATCCCTCGCTGCGCGGCCGGGTGCTGTTCACAAATTCCACGCCGGGTGAACCGGACGCCGCTTTCATTGAGCAGAACGACGGCCCCGCCGCCGACATCTCCGCTCTTGTCCGTCAGGGTTATCTCATCCGCGCGCGCACCGACTCCGATACCAAGCAAGCACGGGTC
>JAATFE010000153.1 GCA_015655365.1 Terriglobales bacterium | reverse complement strand
GCTTCGCGGTCCACGCGAAGGTTCAGGTTGGGCTGCCCGACGATGCGGAAGATGCCCAGGTCGCCCACGCCGGGAACCGAGGCCATCTGCGATTGAATCTTTTCGGCCTCGCTCTCCAGCGTGCGCAAATCGTCGCCGTAAAGCTTCACGGCCAACTCGCCCTTGACGCCGCTCACCGCCTCTTCCATGTTGTCGGAGATGGGCTGGGAATAATTCCAAATCACTCCGGGGAACTTGCTCAGTTCGTCGTTGATCGCGGAGATCAGCGCTTCCTTGTCCTGGTGGAAAAACGGACGCCATTCCTTCTTGGGCTTCAGGTCGACAAAGTATTCGGTGTTGAAGAAGCCGGCGGTGTCGGTGCCGTCGTCGGGGCGTCCCGATTGGCTGATAACTTGTGTTACTTCCGGGAAGGCCGCGATCACCACACGGGCCTTGTTGGCAAAGGCGATGCTTGCAGTGGGGCCTTCGCTGGGCGGCAGCGTGCCGCGCACCCAGATCGAGCCTTCGTCCAGGTGCGGCAAAAACTCCGAGCCGATGGGTCCGCCCAAGGTAAGATAGGCGCCAATCGCGAAGAGCGATGCGGCAATGGCCAGCGTGGTGCGGCGGTGCATAATGGCCGCGCGAACCGCGGTGCGGTAGTGCGCCGTGAGCCACAGCAGCAGAGGATTCTGCCACTCTTTGGCGCCGTTGCGGAAGGCGATAACCGCGAGCACGGGCGCAACGAGCATCGCGAAAAGCAGCGCGCCCAGCAGCGCAAACGTCACCGTCCACGCCATGGGTTTGAAGAGGCGTCCCTCGACTGCCTGCAACGTAAAGATGGGCAGGTAAGAGGTAATGATGATGCCGCGCGCAAAGAAAACCGGGCGCAGCACCTCGTGCGAAGCGGCGCGGATTCTTTGTCCCGGAGAGAGCGTGCTCTCCTTGTCTTCGAGATGACGGATCATGTTTTCGATCATCACCACGGAGCCGTCAACCACCATGCCGAAATCCAGCGCGCCCAGCGAGAGCAGATTGGCCGGAATATGGCTCAAGTCCAGGCAGATCGAGGCGAACAACAGCGCAATGGGAATGGTGAGGGCCACAATGATGGCGCCGCGCGCATTGCCTAGGAAAAGGAACAGCACGATCACAACCAGGATCATGCCCTCGGTCAGGTTGTGCTCGACGGTTTCGACCGTGTAGGAGACGAGCTTCGAGCGGTCGAGGAACGGCTTGATCTCCACGCCCTTGGGCAGAACGTGTTCGTTCAGTTCCTTGACCTTGTCGTGGATGCCCCGCAGCACCGGGTCGGAGTCGTCGCCCTTTTGCAGCAGGACAATGCCCTCCACGGTGTCTGGATTGTCCACGATCTTTCCGTCTTCGCGATGAATGGCTCGGCCGATCTGGCCAAGGCGAATCTTGGGACCCTGCGCGACGGTCGCGATGTCCTTGATCTTCACGGGCGTGCCGTTCGAAGATTTGACGACGGTGTTTTCAATGTCCTGCACGCTGGTAAACAGGCCCGCGGACTGCACATTGATCTGCTGCGTTCCCTGCTCGATGAAGCTGCCGCCGCCGTTGGTATTGTTGGCCGCGACCTGCTGCTCGACCTGCCCAATGCTCAAGCCGTACGAGACCAGCTTCTCCGGATCGAGCTTGATCTGGTACTCCTTGGTGGGCCCGCCGAAGCTCGACACATCCACCACGCCCTGCACGCTCTTGAACGACTTTTCCAGCGTCCAGTCTTCGAGCGACTTCTTCTCCATCACGTCGTAGGCGGGATTGGTGCTTTCCAGCGTGTACCAGTAGATCTGGCCCACCGGGCTCCAGTCGGTGCCCATCTGCGGAACCAGATTGGCCGGCAAATTGACCTGGCTCAGCCGCTCCAGCACATGCTCACGATTGACGTTGCCGGTCGAGTCGTCGTCGAAAATCAGCGTCAGGCTCGACAGGCCAGCCAGCGTCGTCGAGCGCAAATGTGCCAGATGCGGAATGCCGGCCATCTGGATTTCCACCGGCACCGTCACCTGGCGCTCGATCTCCTCGGCGCTGCGCCCCGGCCACTGGGTAATGATCTGGACGTAATTGTTGGCGACGTCTGGATAGGCCTCGATAGGCAGGTTGCGGAAGCTGACCACGCCCCACGCGGTCAGCAGCATCACGGCGCCGAGCACCATCCAGCGATTTTTGAGAGCGAAATCGACAAGTCCACGCATCATTGGTTCCCCGCGGTTTCAAGCAGCAGTGCGTTGCCCACCACCTGCTGGCCGGGCTGGATGCCGGAAAGAATCTCCTGGCTCTTGCCGTCGATCATGCGCCCGGCGCGGACTTCCACGCGTTTGAACTGGTTTCCGCCCGCAGGCAAAAAGACCCAGTCGCGATCGTGCAAGTGGAGCACCGCATCGGAAGGAACCACGGCGTGGACTTCCTTGCTCTTGCTCGTGAAGGTAGCCGTCGAAAACATGCCCAGCTTGAGGAATCCCGGATTGCGCACCTCGATGCGCACCTTGGCGGTTCTGAGCGTGGGATCGAGAATGGGGCCAATGTCGCCGATGCGCCCAGTAAGCGGGCGGTCCGGGAATGCATTGAATTTGATCCTTGCTTCCTGCCCGAGTTGCAGCCGGGAAATATCGTTCTCGTAGACATCGCAGACAATCCAGACCGTGGAGAGATCGGCGATGGTAAAGGCCGTTGCCGAACCGGAAAGCCCCACGCCCGCGGCGGCCGCGTTGGTCACGTTCTGCGCCACGATCACGCCGGAGATCGGCGCATAAACATTCACCACGCTGCTGGGGTGCTTCTTGTCCACACCGAGCGTTGCAAGCTGCTCTTCCGCGGCGTTCAGGTCGGCCTTGGCGTTCTTTTCCGTGTCTTCGGCCTGCTCCAGTTGCGCTTGCGAAAGGGCGCCGTGCTTGAGCAGATCGTCGGCGCGCGCCAACGCCTTGTGCGCAAGCTGCTCGTCGTTGGCTGCCTTCAAATAGGCATTGAAAGCGTTGGTAATGTCCGGGCTTTGCACCTTCAGCAGCAGTTGGCCCTTCCGCACGTTGTCGTCCAGGCGCGCCTTGATGTCTACCACGCGCCCATTGGCCATCGAGATGACCGG
>JAATFE010000348.1 GCA_015655365.1 Terriglobales bacterium | reverse complement strand
TGGGGCCGTTGCATGGCTACGGCGTGCTTTTGCGCATTCAGCAAATTTCCGGCGAGGAACTGGTGATTCAGCAGGGATCACTTTACCCTGCGCTCTACCGGCTGGAGCACCAAGGGGTCCTTGCCAGCGAGTGGGGCGAAAGCGAAAACAACCGTCGCGCCAAATACTACCAGTTGACCTCGGCTGGCCGCGAGCGGCTCGACGCCGAGACCGAAAAGTGGAATCGCATGGCCGGGATCATCGGCGCCATCCTGCGCGCAACGCCGGAGGGAGCATGAAAAAAACAGGGAATAGGGAGCAGGGAGTAGGGAGTAGAAAAGCGATGAGCCTGCGCTCGCTTCTTGCCCGGATCGTCGCTCAACCGCGGTCGTGGCTGTGCTCGGTGTTTCAGCGTGGCCGCCTGGAAAGGGAGATGGAGGCCGAGCTGGCTTTCCACCTGGAGCAACTGATCTCCGATCTGATCGCAGTCGGGCATTCGCCGGACGAGGCCGCCCGCCGCGCCCGTATTGCCTTGGGGGCGGTCACCGTGACCAAGGAAAACATGCGCGCCTCGCTCGGCCTGCGCTGGTGGGACGAACTTTGGTCCGATCTGCGCTATGGGCTGCGCATGCTGCGCAAAAGTCCGGGGTTCACGGCCATCGCCGCCATCTCGCTGGCCCTGGCCATCGGCGCCAACACCACGATTTTTTCGATTGCCAAGCAACTGCTCTACGAGCGGCTCAATGTGGAGCACGCGGAGCAATTACGGCTACTGGCATGGACAGGCACGGAGGCGCACGTCGCGGTGCATCACGTGTGGGGCGACTACGATTCGCTGCCCGGCGGGCGCGTGACCAGCACGGCATTTTCCTATCCTGCCTATCTCGAACTGCGTACGCAGAACCGCACTCTTCAAGATCTGATTGCCTTCAAAGTGACGGGCATGAACGCGACCATTCGCGAGGAAGCGCAGCGGGTCCAAGCGGAGATGGTTTCCGCCAACTACTACGCGCAGTTGGGGGTGAGGCCGCAGTTGGGGCGGGCGATTATGCCGGCCGACGATGCGGTTCCCGGCCAGGGCGCCGTGGCGACGATCAGCGACGGGCTCTGGGAGCGGCAGTTCGGCCGGTCCAAGGCCGTGCTGGGTCAGACGATCAAGCTAAACGATATTCCGGTGACGATTGTCGGCGTCAATCCGAAAGGGTTTACGGGTGCAAAGAACGTGCAGCAGTCGCCGGACGTTTTTGTCCCGCTGGCCATGCAGCCGCTGGTTGCGCCCCACGCCTCCAAGAGCGCGTCTTTGCTGGCGGATCCGAACCAGTGGTGGGTCAACATCATGGGCCCGTCCGGAAACGGTGTGAGCGATGCCGGGACGCAGGCCGCGCTCGATGCGCAATTGGCCGCAATTGTGCGGGGCACCATGCCGGTAAAGCCCACGGAAGACCTGCCGCGATTGGAACTCCGCGACGGCAGCCGCGGCCTGTTCACACAGGAAAGAACCTTTGCCAAGCCAATGGCGGTTCTGATGACGCTGGTGGGTTTTGTGCTGCTGCTGGCGTGCGCCAACATCGCCAACCTGATGCTGGCGCGGGGTGCGCAGCGGCAGAGGGAGATGAGCGTACGTTTGGCGCTGGGAGCCGGGCGGGCGCGGGTTCTGCGCCAGATGCTGGTGGAAAGCCTGCTCCTGGCGGTGCTTGGCGGCGCGGGCGGTTTGCTGATCGGCTACCTGGGGCGCAATGCGATTCCGAAAATGACGGAGAACGCCTGGGAGCGCTCCGACTTTCAGGTTCATTTTGACTGGCGTGTTTTTGCATTTACGGCGGGCGTGACGCTTGTGACCGGGTTGCTTTTCGGCATGGCCCCGGCGCTGGCGGCGGCGCGCTCCGATGTGAGCCACGGGCTGAAAGAAGGCGTGCTGAGCACGACGCGGCGGCGCAGGGGGCTGGGCGGCAAGGCGCTGGTTAGCTTCCAAATTGCGCTTTCCACGCTGCTGGTGATCGGGGCGGGACTGTTTCTGAGAACGCTGGCGGGACTGAATGCCGTCAATGTCGGATTCCGCACCGACCATCTGCTGCTGATGGAGATCAATCCGCCGGCGAAGCGGTATCCCGCCGGCAAAGATGTTGAGCTGCATCGGCGCTTGGAACAGGCATTTGCCGCGGTGCCGGGTGTGGATTCGGTGGCCCCGGCCTGGGAAGCTTACCTCTCCGACGACAGCTCGCGGACAGACTTCCTGCCCGAGGGTGTGAGTTACGACCGCAACGCGCATCAGGACGAAGACTACAACGGTGTCGGGAACCATTTCTTTGAGACCCTGGGCATTCCGATCGTTGCCGGGCGCGCCTTTGGGGAACAAGATACGCAGAGTTCGCCGAGGGTGGCGATCGTCAATGAGAGTTTGGCGCGGTCCCGGTTTCCCGGCCAGAACCCTATCGGGAAGAGGTTCTCCACCAGCAGCCACGACGCGGATGGGCACACGAGCACAACCGCGGACGAGTGGATTCAGATTGTCGGGGTTTGCGGCGACACGCGCTATCAGAATTTGCGCGAGCTGCCCCCACCGCAGTTCATATTGCCCTATGTGCAGCAGACCGAAGTGGGCGGCATGGTCTACGAGATTCGCACCGGCATGAAACCCGAAACCATCTTGCCCACGTTGCGGCGAGTGGTGCAGCAAGTGGACCCCGACCTGCCGCTGGTGAATGTGCGTACGCAGGATCAGCAGATCGCGGCAGACCTTGAGCAGGAGCGCGTCTTTGTTGCGCTTACCTCCGGTTTTGGCTTGTTGGCGCTGGCGCTCGCCTGCGTGGGCATTTACGGTATCATGGCCTATTCGGTGGCCAATCGCAGAAATGAGATCGGGATTCGAATGGCCCTGGGCGCGCAACCGGCACAGGTACGGGGAATGATCCTGCGCGAAAGTACGTGGCTCACCGCATCGGGAATCGTAGTTGGCGTGGCCGCGGCCTTGATGCTCACGCGGTTAGTTAAGTCGATGCTCTATGGCGTCCAGGCTTACGATCCTGCCACACTAACTGCCGGAGTTTCCTTGCTGATAGCAGTGTCCCTTGCGGGCAGTTGGATTCCGGCGCGCCGCGCCGCCAAAGTGCAGCCTATGGATGCGTTGCGGCATGAGTAAGACAGGGAATAGGGAGTAGAGCACACATTGTGCTGGATTGGGTGACAAAAGCAACTAACTCAGTTACGTGTAGATGTGGATCTGGATCATGGTGAGTTGGTCGCCACTACCTCTGTTCTGGCCGGAGAGCACGGCGCACCGTAGCTCTTCTTCTTTCTTTCAGTGATAAAGAGGCATCTGTTTGCAACGGATCTATCGCTGGCATCACCCCAGCCGCTCAAAAGCCTTTTCGATCCGCCCTGGGATGTCGGCGGGCGCATCGCCGAGGGCGTGGCTGACTTCCAACACTGTAGCGGGAGGCGTGGCCAGCGCTTGCAGGGCTTTCACCGCAGTCGGCCAATCGATGGTGCCGTCGCCGGGCCACAGGTGTTCGTCTTTCAGACCGTGGTTGTCGTGCGCGTGAACCTGGCCTATCCGATTCCCCACGGTGGCAATGGCCGCTTCCACACCCACAGTTACATGTGCATGACCCAGGTCCAGGCAGACGCCGATGTTGTCTAAATGGCCGATCCGCAGGATCTCCATCAGATGCTCGGGGGTGGTGGGCTCGCTGGTCAGGTTCTCCACCAGCAACCGCACGCCCATGGGATGGGCAAATGCGCCCAGGTGCTCCAGCGCCGTGAGCGCGTGCTCCAGGGTCCGCGGCGACCAGCTATCCGTCTGCTCGCCCAGGTGCAGAATCAGGTTCTGGAACGGGATGGAGTCGGCGGCTTCCAGGGCGCGCTTGATCTCGTCCATGGCGTCGATGCGGCGGGATTTCTCCGGGTGGAGCAGGTTCACCGAGGGCGCTCCGGCGCGGCCCATCTCGCGGTCGGAAAACAGCGGAGCATGCATCGACCAGGGCTTGAGCGCGTTAGAACGGAACCAACTGGCCAGCTCGGTGATGTGCTCGCGGCTGGTGTAGTCGAAGTGTTGGCGGGCGGCAAACACCTCCACCGCCTGTGCTCCAGACCGGGCTGCCATTTCCAGCAGTCCCGTGTGCAGGCGCTGGTTCAGGAACAGGTGCGTCGACAAAACTCGCAGCATGGTCATGGGGCTCTCCCGCGCCGGATTGGTCCAGAAATTTGAACGGGGCGCTACTTCAAGTGTCTCATCTTTGCAACAGCATGCCACGCATTGGGTGTTGCGGAAGATGGTGCGGGGAGCAGGGGGACTCGGTTGCCGGTTCAGCCGCTGGAAGGCGATTGCGGAGCAAAAAAACTCGGAGTGCAGACCGGCGAATTGGGGGGAATTCGCCGGTCTGCACCCCGAGGACGCACGACTGGGAAATGATGATGTGGGCAAACTGTTGACCTGCCAGGAAAACCCGAAAAAGGAGGGAGGGCAATCGGGCAAAGTCAGCTACAAGTTGGACCCATGGTGCGGAATGGAGACGATCTCCTCCATTTCTGCCGCTTGGCGTTCCATCTCTAAACGCTGTCGTGATCGCACTATGTTCAGAATCGGCCCTGGCGAAGGACGCGTCTGTTCAATTCGGAACACGTTTGAAGAATTGCAGGCGAGACGGCTGCTCTGCCGCCAGACGTGCCGGGCAGGCGCCACGCTCCCGATCAAACGACTCCGGAACCACGGACAGCAGCCCCTCGCAACTCCCTTGAGCCTGCGGCCTGCGCCCCTTGCTGTGATACCGTTGCAGTACGGCGTCCCTGAACTGGACCGGCTATGAGAGGTCTGGGCCGAACGTCTTCGAGGGCGGATCTCCAACAATGGAACCTCCTGAGAACCAGCGCCAAGCAAGTGAATTGCCGGGTGGAGCTCACTGAATTGATTTGGCGAATCGGCGGAAATCGGGGGTGGCGTGCGTAATCGGAGAATGCCTCAGCAGTTGGAATTGACACCGCTTTTGCCCGCCGCAAGCCCGGCCCCCGAGCCTGGGCAAGCCCCCGTGTCGGCGCCCGAGCCGCAAGCCGGCCGCCAGGCACCCCAGCGCATTCCGCACTGGCTGGAGCGCGGTGAGCTGTTTCTCCGCGTGCTCCTCCGGATGTACATTGGCCTGGCCATCTGCTATGCGCCGTGGTCGCGGATGTTCTGGGACCAGAACCCGCTTTTCGTTCAGTTTCCCACCCTTTCGATCTGGGCCGCCAACGGCGCTGTACGCGGCATTGTCTCCGGGCTGGGTCTGTTGAACTTGTGGATCGCGTTCCACGACGCCGTCCGCCACCGGGACAGATAAACCATGAATCAGGGATCAGAGATCAAGGATCAGGGATCAGTGGAAGATACGCCGAAGCAGACCGCCACAGACTCTCACACTGCCAACCCAAACGGACCAGCAATACTCCACTCCGCCGTAATTCCCGGCAACGGAGCGCCGCCGCCGCTGGAGTGCGCGCCGCTGGCGTATGAGAACTCCGGCTTTCTGAATAGCGCCGACGGCCGCCTGATCCGCATCGTCTCCGAGTACATGGAGCCGCTGGCCCGCTTTCGCCGCGAGCAGATTCAAGATAC
>JAATFE010000308.1 GCA_015655365.1 Terriglobales bacterium | reverse complement strand
GGCCGGACCGTGGGCGAGCAGGATGGGGATGGCGTTGGCATGCGCCAGCAACGCATCCCGGTAAGCGCGGGCCGCGCCCAGAATGCGCTCCTCGGGGGAGTAGGCCGGGTTGTCCACGGACAGGTCGATCCCGGCCATCACGGCTTCCACGATGGCGTCGAGCAGCGCCTGTTTGTTGGGAATGTGGTAGTAAACCGCCATGGGGTCGACGCCGAGTTCAGCTCCCAGCCTGCGCATGGAGAGAGCCTCGAGGCCCTCGCGGTCGACCAGGGCCAGCGCCGTGGAAACAATGCGTTCGCGTTGGAGCGGCGCGGTCGGGCCTTCCCTCCGCTTGCGGCCAATCCCGTGGCTTTCCGTTCGGGCTCTGGCTGGATCCGCTTTTTTGCTTCCGCGCATTTTTGCACCCTTATTTTGCCTGCTCCGGCCTGGCAATTTTACGGCGTAGAACGGACAAGCCTCTATGGAAAAGGAGATAGGCAGCCTCAAGGATTTGAGGATCGCACCTTGAAGAAAATCGTTGACAAGATGATTCTACAGCGTAGACTTGTCGATACACGAAGATTCTACATTGTAGAATCGACTTTTTGGAAAAGAGTACGACCCATGCGCATCACGATTTTGAATGGAGATCCCGATCCCGCCTCCGCGTTCCAGCTCTACGTTCAACAGGTCGCCGGGCGGCTGGCGGACTCGGGGCACACTGTCACAACGCTCAACCTGCGGGATCTCGATTTGAAAGGCTGCTCCGGCTGCTTTGGCTGCTGGGTAAAGACGCCGGGCGAATGCGTCAAGCGCGACGACAGCGCAAGGGTCTGCCGGGCCGTGATCGACTCCTCGCTGACCGTGCTGGCTTCGCCCATTGTCATGGGATTCACCACGGCGCTGCTCAAGCGCGCCACCGATCAGATGATCCCGCTGGTCCACCCCTATTTCGTCGTTCAAGGCGGCGAGATGCATCACCGCCCGCGCTATGCGAAGTACCCGGCGCTCGGATTGCTTCTGGGTGCGGGAAGCAACTGCGATGCCGAGGACATCGAGATCGCCACCGCGATATGGAAACGGACGGCGCGCAATCTGAAATTCCGCACGGTCTTCACGGCGGTCGCCGACCGCTCTGCCAAGGAGGTAGCCGATGAACTCGCTCGTGTTGCTTAATGGCTCGCCACGCGGTGAGCGATCCAATTCAATGAAGATGCTGGCGCGGGTAGCCGAGGGCTGGGAACGCGGCGGAGGCCGGACGCCTGAAGTTCTGCATCTGGCGCAGCGCAGCGAATTCGATCGCGCGGTGCAGGCATTTGGCGAGTCGGATGTCGTGCTGCTTGGGATGCCGCTCTACACCGACGCCATGCCGGGCATCGTAAAGCTCTACATCGAGGCCCTCGCTCCGCGGGTGGAGGTGGCCGCCGCCGGAGAACGGAACCCCACACTAGGGTTCCTGGTGCAGTCTGGCTTCCCGGAGGCGCTGCATTCGCGTTTGCTTGAACGCTATCTGGAAAAGCTGGCGCGGCGGCTTGGCTCGCCTTACGCAGGAACCATTGTGCGCGGCTGGGGCGAAGCGCTGCAGATGATGCCGGACGAGGCGAACAAGAAATTGTGGGCACGCCTGCGCACCCTGGGAGAGCAACTTGCGCGGGATGGCCGCTTCGGCGAGGAAGAATTAGATGCTGTGGCCGGCACAGAGCGCTTTTCGGCGCTGGCCGCCGCGCTACTGTCGGTAGCGTTGCGCTTGCCGGCAGTGCAGTTCATGTGGAACCGCCGGCTCAAGAAGAATGGCGTCTGGGAGAGGCGGTTTGCTGCGCCCTATCGTCCGGCTCTCCGGACTGGACGCTGAGGCGTCCACGCAGCCACTCCAGCATCTCCGGAGAAATTCGTTCCAGGGCCGCCAGTCGCCATTGGTTTTATTTCCTAATCCCTAACTCCTGATCCTTTTTTTGCCAACCGCGCCAACACCACCAGTTCCCGCAGAACCTGCTTCAGTGGGCGGGCCGGGGTGCCCCACAGGACGGTTCCAGATTTTACCTTGAGGCCCTCGTTGGTAATGGTTTTGCCGCTGAGGACGCCGGCCTGGCCGCCAAGGATGACGCCGGGGCCTATGTGGGCGTGGTCGCCGATGCCCACCTGGCCGGCGATGACCGCGCCTTTGCCCACGGAGCTGGAGCCGGAGATGCCGGTGAGGGCGACGACGATTACGTCTTCGCCTATGTCGCAGTTGTGGCCGATGTGGACGAGGTTGTCGATTTTTGTGCCGCGGCGAATGCGGGTCTGGGCGAGGGCGCCGCGGTCGATGGTGGAGTTTGCGCCGATTTCGACATCGTCCTCGATAACCAGCGTGCCCTGCTGCGGGAATTGCGTGTAGGAGCCGGTGTCGGGGTCGCGCACGTAGCCGAAGCCGTCTGCGCCGAGGACCGCGCCGGCATGGACGACGATGCGATTGCCCAGGGTGGTTCCGCGGTAGAGGGTCACGCGGGGATAGATGTGGCAGTTTTCGCCGATTTGAACGTAGGGGCCGATGACCGCGCCGGCTTCGATGCGGGTACCGTCGCCGATGATGGCGCACTCGCCCACCACCGCACCGGCGCCAACGGTGATGCCTTCGCCGAACTCGACCAGCGCGCCAATCACGGCGGCGGAGTGGACTCCGGCCGGGGGAGGCGTGCGCTTGAGCAGCTTGGCGGCGCGGGCAAACCAGAGGCGCGGCTGAACCGTTTCGACAACGCTCATCGCCGGGCTCTGCGCATAGCTCTCGACGCAACCGGGTTTGAGTACGATGGCCGCGGCTGCGCCGGAGAAAGCCTTGGCGGCGGAGGTTGCGTCTTCGGCAAAAACCAGATCCAGGCCGTTGGCCTGGGCAGAGGCTTCGACGCCGGCCAGGATGGTTTCAGGACTTCCCTGCACCAGTTCGCCACCCAACACCTCGATCAGATCACCCAACGTCATCTTTCTCTCCTCAGTGCTTTCTTCCATGTTTGTCAACGCCCGATTGGAACGGACCGATAAAGAGCTAGATCATTGACCATTTGATTTCGTACCTTGGGTTCGTGCTTTCCCAGGTCTCAAAAGCGAGACCTGGGGCACCCAGTGCTGGTACAACTTCAAGCGGTCAGAGACCTAGTGACGCTTCTGCAATGGCCCAGTCCAATCCCCGTTGCTCCCCAACCCCCTAATAAAGCCCCGGCTCGCCGGCGGGGCGGGTCTTCCAACGGCGATGAATCCAGAGCCACTGGTCAGGATAGCGGCGAATCCAATCTTCGGTCGCGGCGGCGCATATCTGGGTCCCGGCTAAAATATCGGCGGCTACGTCGGTGGTGTGTGGAATGGCCAGCTCGGGGCCGAAATGGAGCACATAGCGCTGCTCGGACGGCTCCCACAGCATGAACCCCGGCACGACGGCTGCGCCGGTCTTGCGAGCGACGTGGGCGAGGCCGGTGGCGGTGCAGGCATCCATACCGAAGAACTTGACGAATGCGCCCTGGGGCGGGGTCATGTTGGTGTCCATGAGGATGCCGACGGTGTGGCCGGCGCGCATGGCGGTGAGCAGACCGCGGGCGAAGTCGTCCTTGTGGAGGACCTGATTGCCGTGCATGCAGCGGATGCCGTTGACGTAGGCATCGAGAGGGCGGTTATCGAGACGGCGGATGACCATGCCCATGGGATGGCCCATGAGGGAGTGGTAGAAGCTGGAAAGCTCCCACGCGCCGAGGTGGCCGGTGAGCACCAGAACACCCTTGCCGCGCGCGGCTGCGGCCCGATAGTTCCCCAGGCCCTCGGTGCGGATCCAGTTGAGCGTGTTGTGGGCGGTGTAGCGAGTCATACGGCAGAACTCGACCAGTTGCCAGCCCAGGTGGCGATAGACGCCGCGCAGGATGCGCTCGCGCTCCGCAACGGAGAGCTCGGGCATTGCCAGTTCGAGGTTGCGCTGACCCACGTGGCGCAAGCGGCACATAACGCGATAGACAAACCAGGTGAGCGCATCCGCGAAGAGGCGCGCCAGCGTGCGCGGCATCGCGCCAAGGCTGCGCGCCACGACCACCACCAGCCAGTATTCGAGTCTTTCCCGCATCGTTGAAAGCAAAGATCAGTTTATGGCATTTCGGAGATTCTGTAATGCGGGGACCGATGGGCCGGATCAGTAGTATGGCCAGACGAGCGAAGGACAGCCCGTTGCCGGACTGCCCTTCGGAAAGCCGCACATGCGGCTGGCGGTTACTTCTGGTTCTTGGCTTCAACGAAGTTATGAGCCACGGTCCGAACGAACGAGACCGCGCCCGGGGGAACCTCGACGTTGCCTTTGAGGATGGACTCGAAGCTGTGGGCGTGGTTGAAGTAGAGCTCGGTATCTTCGGAGTTCTGGCTGACGCTGGTGCCATCGAGGTCGATGCCGGCGAAGAGACCCTTGCTGCGGGAGTAGGTGAGCAGTTCGGCGTTCATCTTCCAATCGGTGGCCGCCTGGCCGTTGCGGCCTACGGGACCGGCAGAGGCAGAGGCATCGCCGCCGATTTTGAATTTGTTCTTCAGCAGGTCCTGGAAGCCGCGCTCATTGACGGCTACGAGCACCAGGTCGGTGGCCTGGCCGCCGATCTGAAATCCAAAAGAGCCGCCGGCCATGCGGATGAAGACCGGGGCACTCCAGCCGTGGCCGGTGCGGCAGGTAACGACGCCTTGGCCATATTGCGCGCCGACCAGGAAGGCGCCCTTCTTCAAACTGGGAACCACGCCGACGCAAGTGGCCTGTTCCAGAATGTTCATGGGGATGCTGCGATCGGAGGTGCCCATGACCTCATCCAAGACGACCTTGGCGGCGTCGATGCGGGCCTGGAGATCCTCCCGCGTAGAACTGGCATACGCGGAGCCTGTGAGCAGCAAACAGAGACAGAGGGAAGCAATTGTTTTTTTCATATCGATGTCCTTTTTCTCTCCGCGCAAATTGCGGCGCGAAGTGTTGAGGGTTCGAGAGCAGTTCTCCACCGAACGTGCACCGACCAATTTCGTGCAAGGTGGCTTTCCGATAAGAAAAAGCCACTCGGCAGCAACTGATTCTGTGTATAGCAATTGGAGAACAACTGCAAGGGAAAACCCGGAGCCTTGAACATCGGCCAGGCAGCTTTTAGAAAGACAAAGGGCACTGGCAACAAATGAGATCCGGGCGTCCTGAGGAAAGGGTACCGCATTCACGTAAAAGCGAGAACGCGTATTGCTTGGGCGGACTCAGCAAAGGCACATTCCCGCATGGCGCCGGCCAAACGAACGAAACAAAGGGGTTGGATGCGGAGAGGGATCGAAGGGTGCACACAGATCCGCTTTCGTGGCGGACAACGAAAAAAGAGGAGTTCCCTGGCAACGTGAGAAACATGCTGCCTGGGAACTCCTTTCCCCAGATCTGCGTTGTTTCTGGAAACGAGTCTGTGGAAAACTGGCGATTTGTACAAGAGTACGGAAGGAGTGGGACATAAAGTAACCAGTTAGCGGTTACCTATGAGATATCTTCACCGGCTTCGTCTCTGGCCTCGCCGAGGTAGGACTGCGAGCGGTTCAACGCGCGGAGGGAGAGTTCGATCCGGTTTTCGGCACCGGTCTTGCGCATGAGGCGGCCAACGTGGGCTTTGACGGTACGTTCCTCGATGCCTAACTGGCGGCCAATCTCGCGATTGGAGTGGGCCGCAAGGATGAGATCGAGGACCTGGCGTTCGCGGTCAGTGAGGTGCGGGCCGGTCTCGGCAGGGCTGGAATCGGGAACGTTGAGCAGGCGATCGATCAGTTTGGAGAGCAACCGCCGCGGCGCCCAGATGGAGCCGCTGACGACCACATGGATGGCCTGGCAGACGAGTTCGGAGGCATTGGACGAATCCAGATAGGCACGGGCGCCGGCCATGATCGCGTCAATGACCAGTTCCTCGTTTTGCGGACCAACCACGATCTGGCGCATATCGGGGCGAACGCGCCGAATCATCTCCAGCGTCTTGAGGCTGCAGGACGAGGAGTTGAGATCCACGACCGCATACTCCAGGCTGCGATCTGCCAGCAACCCCTCGGCAGAGCCGGAAACCGGGATCAATTGCGGTTGTCCATCCCGGGTGCTTTGGCTGAGGAGGCAGCTGAGACCTTCAAGCCGGATGGGTTCGTTGGTAAATAAGCCTACCCTGATCGTGCCGGAACTGTGACTCGCTGACATTCAGCTACCCCAAAACCTTGCCAGGTCTCTGACCGGATGATTTAGTACCTTGAGTTCGTGCTCTCCCCGGTCTCAAAAGCGAGATCTCCACCCCACGAACGAAAACCTATCCGTGGGGACCCCAGACCTGGGGCACCCAAGCTGGTACAACTTCAAGCGATCAGAGACCTAGGTCATTGGCCAATTGATTTTGTACCTTGGGTTCGTACTATCCCAGGTCTCAAAAGCGAGACCTGGGGCACCCAGCGCTGGTACGAATTCATGCAGTCAAAGACCTAGAGTGCTGTGGAACAAGCGACACGCAGGACAATTTGCCTTGCACACCGCCTTACGAATCGGACTTCCGATCAAGCCTGCTGGCAGGGCTGCCACGAGTTTTCAAAGCTTGGGCAGTACAATTCCCTGCTGGTTCTGGTACTTGCCCTTGCGATCGGCATAGCTGATCTCGCAGGGCTCATCGGAACGGAAGAACAGAATCTGGCACAGCCCTTCGTTGGCATAAATCCTGGCCGGCAGCGGGGTGGTGTTGGAGATTTCGAGTGTGACGAACCCCTCCCACTCCGGCTCGAATGGCGTCACATTGACAATGATTCCACAACGCGCATAGGTAGATTTCCCAACACAGATCGTTAGTACATCCCTGGGGATACGAAAGTACTCAATGGAGCGCGCCAATGCAAACGAATTCGGAGGCACGATCACCGAATCGGCCTGGACCGAGACGAAAGAGCGTTCGTCGAAGGCTTTGGGATCGATAATGGCGCTGTTCACGTTGGTGAAAATCTTGAATTCGTCGGAGACGCGGAGGTCGTAGCCATAGGAAGAGAGGCCATAGGAGATGACTCCCTGGGCTACCTGCTTTTCGCAGAAAGGCTCGATCATGCTGTGGTTGAGGGCCTGTTCGCGAATCCAACGATCACTCTGAATCGACATGCTTCTCCAGTACCGGACCTTCCCATATCCGGGGAACTTTGTCAATGCAGCGTTCAACGAATGATCCATATTATGAAAGGCGAGTGCGATTGACAACCCGGAAAAGCGAAAAAAGGCGGGAAGCATCTGTTTCGGGGGTAATTTCGCAGTTACTTGTAGAGGAAAAACCACAGAAAGACGGTGGGGAGTTTCACAATCGGCGTAAAACCTGTAGCATCATTTCGGTAGGGCGTAGTACAGTGATTTTAGTTGCGCCAGCGAGGTTACCCCATTGATTAAGCAGGACATCGTCCATCATGTAATCGAGCGCACGGGCCTGCCCCGCAGCAAGGCAGAGGCCGCGGTGGATACGGTTTTCGAGGGTCTGAAACAGGCTCTGACCGCAGGAGAACGCATCGAATTGCGCGGGTTTGGCGTGTTTAGCGTGCGCGCCCGCAAGACCGGAATCGGCCGCAATCCGCGGACCGGGACCGAGGTCAGCATCACCCCAGGGAAGGCTGTCCGCTTCAAGCCGGGCAAGGAACTGCACACCCTGGAACAAGGCGAAGCGCCCAGCAAGTAACGGTGCCGCCCCACAGGCAAGCCGGACCCGGTGCTGGTAGCGGGATGGATCGGGCTTTTCATTACTTCGTTGAACCTGATCCCCGGCGGACAACTGGACGGCGGGCACATTCTGTATGCGATTTCTCCGCGGCTGCACAAGACGGTAACCACGGTGCTGCCGTTTGTGCTGTTTTTGGCGGGCGCCGTGTTTTGGGTGGGTTGGATTCTGTGGGGGCTGTTCCTGATGGTTCCGGGGATGCGACACCCGAATGTGCCGGTGGATCCGGAGCTGAACCGGGGACGGCTGCTGCTGGGGATTGTGGGAATGCTGATCTTCCTGCTGACATTCACGGCCGCGCCGTTCTACGACAGTTCGCTGATGCATTTTCTGCATCCGGATCCGTTCAGTTCCGCGCAGTAACCCCCTACGGTGGGGCGGACGGCCTCGAAGATTAGATTGATGATATTTTGTAGCTCAATTGGGCTACAATGCCAGTATGGCCACCAATGCCGTTGTCCGCTCCCGAATCAACGTTGAAGTGAAAGAGAAAGCGACCGCCGTGCTCGAAGAGATGGGCCTCACGGTGTCCGACGTGATGCGCATCGTTCTGACAAGGGTTGCAAACGAGAACGCCTTG
>JAATFE010000148.1 GCA_015655365.1 Terriglobales bacterium | reverse complement strand
AAGCTGGAGTCGGTGCAGGACAACAACTCCAACGTGCTGGCCAACATTTTCGGTACCTATGAGATGCCAAAATTTGCCAAGAGCCCCTACTGGAAGCGTCTGATTCTCGGCGGATGGAAGCTGAACGGGGATCTGAAGATGGCCAACGGCAACCTGATTTCGGCGCCGAGCAATGTGAATATCATCGGGCCGACAGGTGTTTCCAATCGCAGCTATAGCCACTTCATCAACACCTGCTACGAAGATACGACCGGCGCTCTCGTGGTGGGCACCGGGGCTTGCAGCAGTTCATCGGACACGCCGGCTTACCGTCAGCGGCTGTCTTTTACCACCCAGAGTAACAGCCCCTACATCGGCGTTCGCCAACAGTTCCACCCGTTGATGGATGCCTCACTCTTCAAGATCTTCACGATTCGCGAAAAGACGACCTTCGAGGTTCGTGGAGAATTCTTCAACCTGCTGAACACGCCGATCTTCGGATCTCCCAACACCACGATCGGCAACTCGAGCTTTGGCGCTGTTTCCATGTCGCAGGCCAACGACCCGCGCTTTGGGCAGCTTACAGCACGCGTTAACTTCTAAGCACAACCTTTGATGCTGGACTCCCGACTATCCGTTCTTACTTCGGGAGTCCAGTCTTAGGGCATTACCAAGATGAGATCCAAGGCCTGGCGGAGCGATGGGGTGTCCAGTGGAGAGAGTGGCGGGAATTCTCGAAGTGAGCCGGACCGAAGATGGTCAACAAATCGTAATCAGGCGCACCGGATCAAGACTCAACGTATGTTTCCCGGAGAACGTGGTGTTGTCTCCACGGCAGGCGAGGCACTTAGCCAGTTTGTTGATTATTCACGCAGAAGATGCGGAGAAGGTCGTCCTCGGTCAGGAGAATAATCTGTACAGCCTAAGCCCAAGAGGTAAATCGACCTGAAGACCTTAACGGGTTTGAACAACGAAACAGACCACATCAAATCGCCACAAGCAGAAGCGGCGGAAGCCGACGTTGACGAGAGGGACAGAGTGCAAGCCAGGATTTTTTCAAGATTGAAACAGCGTGATATCGAAGTCGCGCCGATGTGCTTTTGCTCCACCTTATTGCGGGCAGACGCCGATCCGATCCTTCTTTAGGTAAGAATTCTGCAGCGGAGAATAAGGTTCAAGGAGAAGGTATGCGTAAGTGGGATCTGAGCGTGCTGATGTTCGGCGTGCTTCTAGGATCGGCGGCCGGGCAGGATGCTGCATCAATTCATCTGGTGGAACAGCCGCCAGTGGCGATCAGCAAGGCCGCACCGGATGTGTTCCTGGTGGACTTCGGGCAGGTGGCGTTTGGAAATCTTTTGCTAGCGCCTGCAAATGTGAATCTATCTGGGCCGATTACGGTCCGCTTTGGCGAGGCATTGAAGAATGGCCGGGTGGACAGGCTTCCGCCGGGATCCGTGCGCTATGCCGAGGTGAAGGTCGCGCCGAAAGGGACACAGAATGTGATAGTCGCTCCTCCAGCAGAGGAGCGTAACACCCTGGCTCCTGCGGTGTTGAGCCCGGCGCCTTGGGGGGTATTAATGCCCTTTCGCTGGGTAGAGGTGGAGGGTTGGCCGACGAAATTGCACCCGGAGCAGATTCGTCGCCGTGCCGCCTTCGACAGTACATGGGCAGACGGCGCAGCGACCTTCCATTCCTCAGACCCTATGTTGGATAAGGTCTGGAATCTCTGCCACAACTCGATCAAGGCGACAACCTTTGCCGGAGTCTTCGTGGATGGGGATCGGGAGCGCCTAGCTTACGAGGCGGATGCATATCTGACCCAGCTCAGCTACTTCGCTGGAGACGCCGATCCGCGCATGTCACGAGCTACCTTCGATCATCTGATGAAGTTTCCCACCTGGCCGTCCGAGTGGGCGCCACAGATGGTCTTCATGGCCTACACCGATTGGATGCAGACGGGCGACACGGCTTGGCTGGCAGCGCACTATGAGGGACTCAAGACTAAGTTGCTGGATGAGCGTGTCGGTCCAGATGGACTGGTTTTGAGCACGCAGAATCTGATCAGACACGGAGATATTGTTGACTGGCCAAAGCCCGAACGCGACGGATACGTTTTTACCAGTGTCAATACGGTTGTCAACGCCTTTCATCTGCGCGCTCTAAAGGAGATGGGGCAGCTGGCCGAGGCCTTGGGTAAGACGAACGAGGCTGAGAAGTTTTTGGATCGAGAGAGAACGGAGCAGGCGACCTTCCAGAAGAAGCTCTTTGATCCGGCGCGCGGGCTCTATCGTGACGGAGTAGGAACAGATCATGCTTCTCTGCATGCAAACCTGTTCCCTCTGGCTTTTGGGATCGTACCTGCCGACAAGCGACCGCGGGTCGCGCAGTGGCTTGCCGGTCGCGGCATGGCGGGGTCGGTCTACGCGGCACAATATCTGTTGGAGGGGCTGTTCGAGAACGGCGAGGATGCGGTCGCGCTGGCCTTGATGACCGCACCGGGAGATCGAAGCTGGAGGCACATGGTCGACAGCGATGCAACGATTACCTGGGAGGCATGGGATCAAAAGTACAAACCAAATCAGGACTGGAACCATGCCTGGGGGGCAGCTCCGGCGAACCTTTTACCACGCTTCGTGCTGGGCGCGCAGCCATTGACGGCGGGGTGGGGTAGAGCGCTGATCCAACCTCATCCAGGAACCCTGAGCATGGTCGAAGGCCGGATGCCAACACCGCACGGCGAGTTATCTGTGCGTTGGACGCGGGGGAAAACCTTTATTCTGACACTCACAGTTCCCGCTGGGATGACCGCCAAAGTGGAGTTGCCTGCACTGGAGGGTGCGAGCGAAATATTGGCCGATGGTGCTCCGGTGAAGGCGCAGCGCGAGGGCCAATGGTGGACTCTGGAAAAGGATCTGTCGGGAACCGTCACGATCGAGGAGCGCTGAGGCGACGCTAGTTTGCAACGGGAAGAAAGAACAAGATGAGCCACCGACAAACAGCCGCGGAAAGGAAAGTTATTCCAATGCAACAAATCTCAATAGATCCCAAAGCCGTAGCAGGAAACACAGGTCCGGACGGGACAAACGACACTTGTGCGGCAATTCCCGAGAACCGGCTGACGCGGCGCAGTGTCCTTGGTTCGCTGCTAGCCGGAGCCGCCCTGAGCGCGTTGCCTGCTGCTGCGCAACTGTCAACTTCGCAAAATCGTCTCTCCCTTGGGCCGCAGGCGGAGCGAGTCATTCCGCTGGACTACGTGGGCCTCAGCTATGAGACCGCGCAGTTGGCAGATCTCACTTTTTTTGCCGCCCACAACCGCGAACTGGTCTCGTTGTTTCGCTCGCTGAACCCAAATGGCGTTTTGCGCATCGGCGGAAATTCAAGCGAGTTCTGCTGGTGGAAGACGAGGACCGATCAGGTTGCTCCGTCCATGCCGGCCTCGTCACACGCTGAGGGCAACTGGATGCCTCAGGAGTTTACAGCCATCGAGCCCATCGCCATCGAAAACCTGGCTGGCTTTTTGGACGCTACCGGCTGGAAGGCGATTTACGGCCTGAATCTCGGCACGGGATCGCCGGAGCGAGATGCGGAAGAGGCTGCATATGTCGCAAAGGTCATTGGTCCGCGGCTCATCTGCTTCCAGATCGGCAATGAGCCCGAGTACTACAAGAACGACAACACTCGGCTGCGCGGCCCCGACTGGGATTTTGCGAAATATCTT
>JAATFE010000257.1 GCA_015655365.1 Terriglobales bacterium | reverse complement strand
CTCGCAGGCGATGCAAAACCGGTATGCGTCGCCTTCACCTTTCCGTCGCGCCCGATAAAGATGATCGTCGGCCAGCTATTGAGATTGGTGAAATACGGAATCTTCTCCCACACCTGAGCACGATCGCCCGCAATTAGGTAGGTGTACTTCACGCCATAATGCTTCACGAATGCCTGCTCGCGCGACAGGCCCTTCTGCTGGTCCGGCTCTTCGAAGTCCAAAGCAACAATCTCAAGCCCCTTGCTGTGATACTTGGCGTACAGTTGGACCAGGTATTGCGCTTCATCGTGGCAGTTGGCGCACCAGGTTCCAGTCACCATGGCGATTACCGCCTTGCTTTTGAAGCGCGCATCCTCGTTCGATACGATATTGCCGTGATCGTCCGGGAATTTGAATTTGAAGACTTCATTCGGATCGCGAATGCCGGTGTGGGTCGTGTAGTCGTCTGGCTCGGGAAGTCCCTTGGCCTGCTCGACGTCAGGACGGTACGCAATCAGCTTGCGGGAATAACGGCCGCTATCCTGCGTTCCGACAACATCGCTGGGGCCGGCCTGAGCCCCTGCGCCATCGGTACTGGAAGCATCCCCGGATGCTTGCCGCCGTTTGCTCTCCGCCGGATTGCCACCTTCTTTAGTTACAGGCCTTTTTGCCAGACCACCCTTCTGAAAGATTTCCAGCGAGCCATCTTGCGCCTGCGAGACCTCGATAACGCCGGGCCGTCCGCCATCATAATGGCTCAGCAACCACTTTCCACCCTTGTAATATCCTGAGTAAGCGCCCGTATCTCCGTCTACGCGAAGAATCGACGCCTCAACGTAGGCACCTTCCTGCTTGACGATGAAGCGGAATGCATTCTCGCCCTTGGCCGATGGGGCGCTTAGCGGAATGATCCACGAACCGCCAATCTGCGGAAGATCTTTTGGCTCTTCCACGGCTGCATCCACATGACGCACGGCCTGAAATGACGAACTCGTGTAGGGATTTTCCCCAAACTCGACCTTCGTCAGTCGCTCCGCATCGGTGGCGTTTGCGTCGGCCTCTGCCGCCTTCGCCGTGGCCACTGGGGCAGCGATAACCCGCGTGTTGATTACGTTTCCGGTAAGCTTTCCATCTTGCAACCTTGCGATAATCGTGGTTTGGTATTGATCGAGCTTGAGAACGAGCTTGTTGTCCTCAAAGGTTGCGCTGCTTGTGCCGTCGTTCGGCCTGGAACCGTCGTAGAGCGTGCCTTTCAATGTCGGCCCCGATCCGGAGATGTCGAGCCGAAATGGAATCACCTGCCCCTGGCTGATAAGACTGGCGTCCCAGCGCCCGTCAACTGCCGCCGGCGAATTTGTTGATTGTGCCATTGCGATGGACGCGCCGAAAATTGCGAACGTTGCTGCGCGTCCGGCCATTCTTAGAATTGTTCCCATCGTCTTGCTCCCTCTCTGGTTGGAATCGGCGAGTTGCTTGCCCTTACCGATTTGGTGTGAACACTTCCCTCGGTTACTTCCTCATCTTCATCAGAATCTAGTTCACCGAGGGGGGGCAGCTTTGTTGCGCGGTCAGAATGAGAGCCGGCCGCCTAATTGGATGATGCGCGAGAACCCTAACTGCGATGTGATCGATCCCGTTGTGGTGTTATTCCCGGGAGCGGTGTACTGGATAGCAGAGGAATTGTTTGGAAGCGTGCCGCTGGGAATCGACTGAAAGGTGAGCGTCACGTTCGGCTGGCCGAACTCAGGCTTATTGAAAGCGTTAAGGGCCTCCGCGCGAAATTCGAAGTTCACTTTTTCACCGAGCTTGAAATCCTTGTTGATCGAAATGTCGGAATTCTGGAATCCAGGCCCCTCGCAAGCCAGCGTGCGCCCCGCGTTGCCATAGGCGTAAGGAAGCGCCGGCGTGAACGCATTCAAATTGATATATGGGGTGGCGCCGGCGCCGCCCAGGCGATTCTTCGGCGAACCGGAGTTGCAAGGATTTGTCCCTGCAACGATATTTGGGCGCTGACTGGATCCACCCACTCCGGTTGTTCCAAAGGTTCCCGAACTGAGATCCGTCTGGACGATCGGCAGCGGTCCGCCGTTCTCCAGAATCGTTACGTCGTTGATCTTCCATCCGCCGATAGCGGCATCAACGAAGCGGTTCGCACTTCCCAGGATCGCTTTTCCACGCCCCACTGGCAGTTCATAAGTCGCGGCTGCGCTGAACCGATTGGGAATGTCATTGGTTGCCCGCGAGTACTCACCATTGGGGTTGTAATTATCTTGGGGAGCCGCGGCGTTCGGATTCAGTGTGTTAAGTCCTGCTACTGGCGAACCGTACAGGTTATCCCAGTTCGACGACCATGTGTAAGCCAGCAATGCGGCCAACCCATGAGTGAATCGCTTCTGCAGCTTCACGTCAAACGCGTTGTAGAGGCTATGCCCGTTGCTCTGCGCTTCGGTGACAGAAGTAAACTGCGGAAAAGGCAGTAGCGTTTGTGCCAGCGCCACCGTTTTTTGCGTGATAACTCCGGTGGAGGGATAGCCCGCAACCGTCGCTGCGTAATATGGATTGGTTACCGAATTGGACAGGCTCGCCGTTCCGCCAGCGTACTGCGCCAGAACACTGTCGGGAAGCTGGTTGATATTCACCTGATTGCCTAGATTGCGCCCATGCGCTCCGACGTAACCGAGCTTGAAGACGATGTTGCTTGGAAGCTGCTGTTCCACATCGAAGGAATACTGCTGCACGAACGGTGAGCGCAGTCCAAAGCTAGGAACCGTGAGCGCGCCTCCGAAGCCGGTCAGTGCTCCATTCGTTCTGCCACTGGGCTGAAGCAGCGAAGCATTGAATGGATTGGAGAGCCAGCCGCTTGGACCCGCCGCAACTGCTCCGAGCGATGTTCCTGAGGTCGGCGCATAGCTGGTGACCTGAGAGAAGCCTGTGGTTGCTGTTGTCAACAACCCGATTGGCCCGTAAAACAGGCCGAAGCCTCCGCGAATGACCGTACCAGGCCGCAGCTCATAGTTCAAGCCGAATCGGGGCGAGAACTTCGTGTGGCTCAGGTCTTCCGAGTGGCTCGGCGCACCGTTCTGGCTGGCAAAGACAATTCCGCCCTTGGCCGCGACTACTCCGTTTGCCGCGGGGAACTGGTATGCAACATTGGGATCGAAGCCCACATCGTATTGATTTGCCGACTCGCGCTGTCCCAGTTCGTATTCATAACGGAGACCCACGTTGGCCGTCAGCTTGTTGGTCACGCGCACATCGTCCTGAGCGAACAATGCCTGATACTGAAGATTGTCGTTGAGATTTGCCGGATTGATCTGAACGCTGGACGCCGAGGGCAATCCAAGCAGCAGGTCGGCAATCGCTTGCGGTCCGTTGGTAACCGATTTGCCAGTCGCGCTGGTGTACTCGCCATTGAAGGTAAAAGAACCGTTCCCGGCCGTCTCCGGCGCAAGATAGTAGTTGAAGGTCCGGTAGACATACCCGGCTTTGAGGTTCTGCTTGCCAATCGTCTTGGTGATGCTCACAACGTAACTG
>JAATFE010000165.1 GCA_015655365.1 Terriglobales bacterium | reverse complement strand
GGCAAGCGCATCCTGGTCTACTACTGCGCTACCCTGGTTCGCGAAATCGACCCGGCGATCAAGCGCTCGACGATCGTCGAGCGCTTGATCGCCGAAAAACAACAACCCAGCAATGTGTAAACCATGTCCCGGAACTTGACAGCAAAGACAAAAACGCGCCAAGGATGGGGCACCCAGATATGCGGCGGTACCGAACCGAAGGCAAAGCAAAAGGGCGGCTTTCTCGTTGAGGAGAAAGCCGCCCTTTTATTGAAATACTCCAACCTGAATCGGGATCTCAGGCAGTCGCCAAGACCGGCTCGTCGTCCGGGGCTGTCTCGGCTACTACCGGACTGGCGCTCAGGCTCATGAGGGATTCAACCACGTCTGCCGCGGTGTAAGTTTTCTGGCCGGGAGCGAGGAACTGGGCAACCGTGTTCAGGTCGTCGCCCACCGTTACCAGGGGCGGCTCGATGGATGCGTCCTTGCGAATCTGCGCCAAGCCGATGTTGGCCATGAGCGCGTTGCACAGGCACTTTCTGCCGACGGTCTCCTCGACCTTGCCGCCCTTGGCCACATAGTTCGCCACCGGCTCTGCCGCACAGCGGTAGCCGATACCGCCATCCGGGGCTGCGTAAGGCTCACGCAGATAGCCCAGGTCGCAGACCCTGGTTCGCTTCTCCGTCACTTCCGCATCGGAATACGAACCTGCCAACTGGGCGACTTTGAAGGGAAATCCGGTGGGCGACGCCAGCGGATCCGTAAACACCTCGCCAACGCCAGCAACAGCCTGGGCTAATAGCGTTCTCTTCAGACCGATGTCCAGGCCGGATTCCTCGGTAAAGGCAAAGGCTGTGCCAACTTGGACGCCGGTCGCTCCCTGATCGAGCGCCTCGCGCACTTTTTCGGGGCTGCCGTAACCGCCTGCCAGCCAGAAGGGGACGCCCAGAGCCCGCAGGCCCGCAATGTTGACGGCATCGCGCTCGCCGTAGACCGGTTGCCCGGACGCAGAGAGCTGGAGTTTGCCGCGCGGGGGCGCATTGTGGCCGCCGGCGATGGGCGTTTCGAGAATCAGCCCGTCGACGCGGCCGCTGGCGCGGCGCAGCATGGTGGTGGCCAGGGTGTTGGAAGAAACAATGGCCAGGAACCTGGGCCGATGAAGGTCGGGCAGTGCGCCCTCGGCAAGGTCGACCGGATTGAGGAACATCTGCGAGTCCATCCCCTGCGGCGCGCCAACGACCGACAGCTTGTACTCGGCGGGCTGGTGCGCGGCGAAGGAGTCGAGGACGCCGGGAATATGGAGGGGGATGCCCGCGCCCATCAAAACATAGCCCACCCCGGCCAGCATGGCGCCGTAAATGGAAGGCAGATGGGGGAGCTGCACCTTTTCGAGAAAATTGATGCCGACGGGATTCTTGTGGCCTTCCTTGGCCAGAAAGACCTCGACGAAGTTGCTGACCACGCACAGCTCCACGAGCTTGCGCGGGTCCCGTTTTTGATGCATCGCCGCAATCGGGTAGGCCGTTCCGCTGGGCTTGCCGCCGGGAACGAAGTACTCCTGCCAGATGCGCTTGGCCATTTCAGGGAAGGGGAACGCATCCAGTCCCCGGCGCATATCGCCGCCCTTATCGCCATCGGCGAGCCGGCGGACAAAAAGCTGATCGAGCGCGGTGCCAGAGACCACGCCGAGTTGGCCGAGTTTGGAAACAGCATTTGCGAGGCGCCAGTTTGAAACGCCCACGCCCATGCCGCCCTGGATGATTTTGGGAAACTGCATCATTCTTGAATTCTTTCACAAATCCAGATAAATCCGGATGTTTTCTCTGAGATTACCTGCGTGAGAGGAACAAAACTGAGCATAATCGCACAATTGCAGCTAAATGCGGAGGCTGATTAGAGCTTGTCGCGCAGGAAACTGATGACGTGGTCGGCCTGCACCACGCCGACCATGCGGTTCTGGGGGTCAACTACCGGCAGGGCGTGGAGGTTGTATTTGTCGAACAATTCAGCCAAGTCGTTCTGGCTCAGGTCGGCAGGACAGGAGAGGATGCGGGGTTCGGGGAGCACGGATAGGCGCGTTTCGGGCTGGGCCATGAGCAGCCGGGCCAGGGTGATTGCGCCGCGCAGAATCCGCTTCTCGTCGAGCAGGTAGATTTCGGTGACGGAATCCGGGTCGCCGTCGAAGCTGCGGAAAGCCTGCACGGCTTGAGCCACGGTAGCATCCATACCGAGGTATACAAAGTCGGTCGTCATGCAGCCGGCGGCGGAGTTTTCGTCGAACTCAAGCAGTTCCGAGACTTCCTGGCGCTCCTCCGGTTCCATTTCTTCGAGGATGGCGTCGGACTGCTCTTCGGGCAGTTCGCCCAGCAGGTCGGCAGCCGCGCCGGGGTCCATCTCCTCGACAATGTCGGCAATTCTCTCTTCGTCGAGCTTTTCCAGCAGGGCCTTTTGCAGCTTGGGATCGACTTCTTCGAGGGTCTCGGCGGCCACCTCTTCATCGAGAGAGGTAAAGACGGCTTCGCGCTCGGCCGGTGCTAGGTCTTCCAGGATCTCAGCCAGGTCGGAGGGGTGCATCTCGGCCAGACGCTCGTACTCGATGCGCAGCTTGACGCGGCGGGCCGGATCGACCTCGATGACGTCGACAAACTGCCAGGGGATGCCGCGGGCGTTCAGCTTGCGAGAGATCAGCTCCAAGGTAGCGCGCGGCAGCAGGCCCTTGAAGACCCTGCGGAAGGCACCGCGCACGCCCACCTCGACCTCGGCCACGCGCAACAGGTGAGCAGCGCCCTGGCCCATCCACTCGAGATCCACATCGTTGACGCGGACCACTTTGCGGCCGTGAATGTCGATGATCTGACGGTCGACCAGATCCTGCTGGAGATAGAGGTAATTACCCTCGTCCTTGAGCGGCACCAGGGCGCCGGAAGAACGCAGCTCGAGGGTTCCGGCCGGGGTTTCCATCACGTCCTGAGACGGAACGATGCAGAGGCCGGCGCGAGTTTTGAGCACCAGACCGGCCACTTTGCCCGCATCGGGACCGGTGGCCACGGCGATGTCCTTGAGCTTTCCGCGCATGTGGCCCTGCGCGTCGGTCACCGGAGTGCCAAGCAGCGCGGTCAGGCTTACGCGGGCTGAGGTGCGAGGTTGCATGAGGTGAGTGTATTACCTCGGCGCGGTTCTCCAATACTCTTGCTCTCACCAGAACCGAGAAAAAGACTGCCCCAGGATTGCGCTCGCGGAAGCGGGCGAGTGGATACCTCGACAGGGTGGAGTAACTCGCCTCGGCTTGACACTTTGGCCGCAAGCTATGAAACTGCCAGCTAGTGCTGTGTCCGTGTAAATTCGTGCTCTCCCAGGTCCCAAAAGCGGGACCTAGGGCACCCATTTTCCTGGGCTTGATTACGAAATCACGAGGACACGGTACTAGAAGGTGGATGCGAATCCGGTGAGCGGACCCAAGACAGGACGGCGGCGTTTCGCACTGAGCTCCACCATGGAGAGCGTCGGCGAAGTGGAAGCCGCCGCGGACAAACTGGCCGAAGAGGCCGGGCTGGACGAGGACGACCGCTTCCATGTGACCATGGCGGTGCGCGAGGCAGCCGTGAACGCGGTGCTGCACGGCAACGAATACGACCCCGCCAAACAGATCATCGTGGGGCTGGAAAACACGGGCGAGGCGCTGGTGTTTACCATTGCCGACCAGGGCAAGGGACTGGCCCCGGAGACGCTGCCCGACCCGCTGGCGCCGGAAAATCTGATGCGGGGCACCGGCCGCGGCATCTTCCTTATCAGGTCCTTCATGGATGAGGTACACTTTCGACAATTGCAACCTGGGACAGAATTGACGCTGATCAAACATCTGGCCCCGGCAGGCGATAAGATTTAGGTGCTTGCGCAGGAAGTTCGGGGCGGACGGGAGGCCGATCGATCCCGCCCGGCACAAAGGTAGATCGGCACTTTCCCGCCACTGGAACTGCGAGAGTGCTATAACCGTAGTACCAACAAGGAGGATATTCCGTGGCACTTACAATTGCTTCCCGTGAAGTGGATGGCGTCACCGTTCTCGACCTTAGCGGGCGAATCACATTAGGCGAAGGCAGCGTGCAGTTGCGCGATGCCATTCGCGACCTGATCAGCAAAGGACAGAAAAACATCCTGCTGAATCTGGGCGACGTAAACTACATCGACAGCTCGGGTTTGGGCGAGTTGGTGAGCGCCTACACCACGGCCAAGAACCAGTCCGCCGGGCTCAAGCTGCTGAAGCTGACCAAGAAGGTCCACGACCTGCTCCAGTTGACCAAGCTCTACACCGTCTTCGACATCTTCGACGACGAAGCCAGCGCCATTGCCTCCTTCAAGTAAAACAGAACTGCACTGCACTCATCGAAAAGGCCATCCCCAAGGGGATGGCCTTTTTGCGTTGGTTTGGCTGAAAGCTATAGCGAAACCAGAGTTGCTGTATCCCGAAAGCACTACACCAACGTCGACGCGACCATCAGGGAGCGGCGACCTTGCACGAAACTCTCCGGGCCACAGGGACTCTAGTTTCGCTCTAGAACTTGACCGAGGGCACGTTCTTTGCGTTCGGACTGGCCTCAAAGAAGGCGTTGTTGACCTGGAAGCCGGCGATGCCCGCCCAGATGCTGTTGGGGAACTGGCGCACGAAGGTGTTGTAGTCGCGCAGGCTCTCGTTGTAGCGGCGGCGGGAGACGCCGATGCGGTTTTCGGTGCCGGCCAACTCGTCTTGCAGGCGCATAAACTGCTCGCTGGAGCGCAGTTGGGGGTAGTTTTCCGTGAGCAGGAGCAGGCGGCCGAGAGCCGAATCGAGACGGCCGTTGGCGGCGATCTTGGCTTGCGGTCCCTGCGCGTTCAACATGCCGGCGCGGGCATTGGCGATGTCGCCGAAGACGGTGCTTTCTTCCTTGGTGAAGCCCTTGACCGTCTCCACCAGGTTGGGGATCAGGTCGGCTCGCCGCTGCAACTGGACATCGACCTCCGACCACGAGGCCTTGACTGTTTCATCCTTGGCAACCATCTGGTTCTTGGCGCCCACATAGCTGCCAAAGACCATCAGCAAAGCCAAAACGAAGACGCCTACCACCCCAAGTGCAATCCAAAGTCCACGACTCATACGGTACTTTTCTCCTCTGGCTTCCAGTGAAGGAAGCCCCTACATAAAAAACGCTGGAAAACGACAGCCTGTTTCAAAAACGGCTGGTCGGCTGCGAATCTTTTCCCTCAGGGGCTAAAGCCCACCTATTTTCCGTCCTTGTTCGGCACGACTAAAGTCGTGCCCTGACACAAAACGCCTTGGCAAAAGGCACCCTTCTGAAACACACCTTACCAACCGCCGTCGGAACCACCGCCTCCGGATCCGCCGCCGCCAAAGCCGCCGAAACCACCCGAGTCTCCGCCGCCGAAGCCGCCTCCGCCCCCACCACCGCCAAAGCCTCCCCCGAAGCCACCGCCGAAACCGCCGAAGAGGCCAAAGCCAAGCAGGAACCGGAGGAGGTGGAAGCCGCCAAAGAAGATGAGCACGACGAGGAGCAGGATGAACTTGCCCATGGCGAAGCCGTGCCGCACGGGCCGCTGCGGTGGCCGAATCTGGCTGGAATCCTCGTCAAGCGTGATTTTGGCGTCGGCGGCAATCACATTGGCCGCCTGGCTCACGCCGGAGAGCACCGCATTGTCGTAGTCGCCCGCCTGCAAGTAAGGGACGAGGGAACGCCCGATGTCGCCGGTTTTTCCGTCGGGCAGGATGCCTTCGAGACCGTAACCGACCTTGATGGAGCGGCGGCGGTCGTCGATGGCAAAGAGGAACAGAAGACCGCGATCGGTGCCCTTGGCCCCGATCTTCATCTTTTCGAAGAGGCGCGTGGCATAGTCGGCCGAGTCGTCGCCGTCCAGATTGCGGACGGTCACGATGGCGATTTGCGCGTTGGCCTGGGAATGGTCAAGCTGAGCGCAGAGGCGGTCGAGGCGGGCAATCGCCTCGGGGGAGAGCACGTGGGCGTTGTCGCTCACATAGTCGGTGGGTGTGGGCAGGTCCTCCAGCCGTTCGGCCCAGGAGGCCGTAGCGGAAACACCCACGAGGACTGCCAGCAGCAGCCCGAAAACGATCGATTTTACGCGGCGAAAGCCTGTCATCGCTCTCAATTGTACGCGGGCGCGGGGGCAAAAGTTCCCAGGGGGGGTGGTTTGGACGGGGCGGCCGGTTGCCCTGCGCCTCTCCGCAACAACTACACTGGGAATGAGATGACACAACGACAGCTTCCCCCGCCCCCTACCGCCCGCAAGGAACCCACCGAGACGCTTTTGCACGGCACGGCCCTCCACGACGACTACGCTTGGCTGCGCGAAAAACAGAACCCGGAAGTGACGGCGTATCTCGACGCCGAGAATGCCTATGCCGAGGCCGCGATGGCGCCTCTGGCGGGGCTGCGCGACGATCTGTACCGGGAGATGCTGAGCCACGTAAAGCAAACCGACGTTTCGGTTCCCTTCCGCGAGGGCGCGTGGTGGTATTACACCCGGACCGAAGAGGGCAGGCAGTACGCCATCCACTGCCGGACTCATGACTCTCCCAATGCGGCGGAGGACACGCCGGAACAGGTGATCCTGGACGGCAATGCGCTGGCCGAGGGGCACCCGTTCTTTGCCAT
>JAATFE010000181.1 GCA_015655365.1 Terriglobales bacterium | reverse complement strand
GCCGCCAGCGGCACCAGGGCATAGGCCAAGAACGGATAGCGGCGGGAATCGAGATCGGCGCGGGATTGTGAGCCCAAAACGTCCATGGCTATGGCTCCCTCCGCGGCGTGGCTGGCTGGCTGGTTTTAGAGCCGGGCTGAGCGGGTTTCGTGCCCGTGGCGGGCTTGTCCTTCAAGGGCGGGTACTTGGGCCCCTGGAGCGGCTTCAAGTCTTGGAGGGTCCTCGACTTGGGCTCTGCTTTGGGTTGAGGCAGAGTTTCCGAGGCCGAGCCCGGGGAGAAGCGGTCGGCGTGCTCTGAGTGGAGCAGCTTGGGCGCCTGCGGGCCGGTAGGCACGGCGGTCTTGGCTGGGTCTTGTCCAGGCTGCGTCGGTGTCGCAGTTGGCGTGGCGACCGGCGTTGCCGGTTTGGCGTTGGGATCGGTGAGACCGGGCAGCCGCTCGGCCATTACTTCAGATGCCTTTTTCTGGTCCTTGATGGCGGTGGCTTCGCCGCCCTTGAGCGCTTCGCTGGTCGCCAGATCCTGTTGCTGCTCGGGCGACATGGTGGGCAAGGATTGCGTAATGACCAGGACCTCGTCGAGGCGGTCGATCCGCGCAGCCGGCTTGACGATTACGTCGATGAAGGAGTCGCGCTCGGGGTCGCGAACCACTTTTTCTACCACGCCGACGGGAAGTCCGCGGGGGAAGATCTGGTCGCCGCCGGCGGTGAATACTTTTTCGCCCGGCTGGATGCGCTGGTCGGCCAGGATGCCCACGATCATCACCTGTCCGGCTGCGTTGCCGCGCAGGATGCCGCGAGTGCGGGTGGTTTCGAGAATCACGCCCGCGCCGCTGGTCTGGTCGTTGATGACGAGCACCTGGGCTGTGTGGGGGAAAACCTCGCGGACTTTGCCCACGATTCCATCCGGGGTCATAACGGCCATGTCGCGCTGCAGGCCTTCTGCGGAACCCTTGTCGAGATAGAAGACGCGGGACTGGTCGCTGCCGCTGGAGCCGATGGCCTGGGCGGCCATGGTCTTGTAGACGTATTTCTGCTGGAAAGCGAGGAGGGCCTGGAGGCGCTGGCCCTGGCGGGCATCCTCGAGCAATTCGGCCTGTTCGAGGCGCAGCCGGTCGACGGTCTTTTGCAGGTCCTGATTCTGTTCGCTGACGTGGCGGAGATCGAGGTAGTTCTGCCACAGGCCGACCACGCCCAACTTGGAGGAGTGCATCAGCCGCTCGGGAGGGGTGACCAGCCAATTGGCCCAGAGCCGGATCAGGCGCACGCTTGGACCGTCGTTGGGGTCAAGGCCGGTGAGCCCGGAGCCCGGCCGGCGCACCTGGACGGCTAGACCGACGATCTGCGCCACCAGGATGACCAGCAGCACCAGAAGATTCCGATAGCGGATGAAGAACGATTCCATGGCAATTCAGGGGTCAGAGATCAAGGTTCAGAGATCAGGGTTAAGGCGCCAACAATCTGCATCAGTTCTTGACCGCCACGATGGAGAGCAGGGGTCTTGCTGATCCCTGCCCCCTGATCTCTGATCCCTGTTAATCGATCTTGATTTTGCGCAGCAGGCGGAAGTCGGAGAGCATTTTGCCGGTGCCCAGGACGACCGAAGCCAGCGGATCGTCGGCCACGGAGACCGGCAAGCCGGTTTCTTCGCGGATGCGCTTGTCGAGGTTCTTGATGAGCGCGCCGCCACCGGTGAGGACGATGCCGCGAGCGCTGATGTCGGCGGAAAGCGCGGGCGGGGTGCGCTCGAGGGCCACGCGAATGGCGTCCATGATGACCGCGATGCACTCGCCGAGAGCCTCGCGGATCTCGCTGTCGTCGATGGTGATGGTCTTGGGCACGCCTTCAATCAGGTTGCGGCCCTTGATTTCCATCGTCAGCGGCTTGTCCAGCGGGAAAGCGGAGCCGATCTCGATTTTGACGTGCTCGGCGGTGCGCTCTCCAATGAGGAGGTTGTATTTGCGCTTGAGATAGTTGGTGATGGCCTCGTCCATCTGGTTGCCGGCCATGCGCACGGAGCGCGAATAGACGATGCCAGACAGGGAGATGACGGCGATGTCGGTGGTGCCGCCGCCGATGTCGACGACCATGTTGCCGCCGGGCTCGGTGAGGGGCAAACCGGCGCCGATGGCGGCGACCATGGCCTGCTCGACCAGGTAAACTTCACTGG
>JAATFE010000327.1 GCA_015655365.1 Terriglobales bacterium | reverse complement strand
CGGCGTTCCGCTAGCCTCTTCCGCGGCAAAGGTACATTCCCTGCACTGGCAACTGCGGCGCAGGTACTCCCATGAATAGATGCCGCCCGAGTGCCCGTCGAGCCAGTTGAACTGGATCGCATATCTGCCCACGGCATGGGCACTGGCCGGCTTGGCAGGCGGCGTATACATCACCAGCAAATCGGTAGGTTTGGGCTTGGGCTGACCGGCCTTGCGGCCTTGCTCCTTGCGCTCTTCGATGCAGGTAGCGCAAGGGCAGGCATCGCGCAGCCAGGCAAAGCCCCACTTGCTGCGGTGGCCGTCGTTCCAGTCGATCTCCAGGCCCTTGCCCTCGGTCAGCAGCACCCGAACCTTCTCCGGGGTAATAGCGATACGCGGCAGCGGGAGGAGTTCTTCATCCTCGCGCGCTTGCTGCTCCTTGTTCACAACGCGAATGCCTTCGTGGCTCATGCATCCAGTTTACAGAGATCGGGGGGCAGAGATCGGTTCAAAACCCGCTCCGCCCTTCGCATAATCCACCCGGATCGTCAAAATCTCATACGGATGAATCGGCGCTTTCACCACGTCGCCCGTCACCGTCAGCGGCGCTCCCTCCGGTGTCTCCATCATGTTGGTCACGGTCGCCGCCGTCGCCCCCTGCGGCACGTGGAACTCCACCGTCGCGTCCTTCCCCGCCCACTCGTACACGCGCAAAATCAGACCGTTCGCGTCTTCCGCCTTCTTCACCGCGGTCAGCACCACGTTCTCTGGCTCGACCATTACAAACGAGTGCTCGCTGGGCAGCGTCCCTGCGTGCGCCGTCGTCGCCACCGCTGTCAGCGGATAGTTGTACTCGTAGCCGTGGCGCACGGTCAGCGCGTCCTTCCACGTCCCGGCGTGCGGATAGAGCGCGTAGTGGAAGTGGTGGTGCCCCATGTCGGCCTCGGCATCGGGCCATTTGGGCGAGCGCAGCAGCGTCAGCCGCAGCGTGTTGCCCACCGCGTCGTAGCCGTATTTGGTCTGGTTCAGCACGCTCAGCCCGTGCTTGCCATCGCCCAAATCCGCCCAGCGCATGGCCGCAACCTCAAACTGCGCCTTCTCCCAACTGTTGTTGCGCGTCGTCGGCCGCTCGATGGTGCCATAAGGAATCTCGTACGTGGCAAACGGCCCCGAAGCCGCCAGCGGAAACGCCGCCTTCAGCAAAACATGCGACTCATGCCAATCAATCTCGTTGTCGATGTCGACTTGGTGGTCACTCAGACTAATGGTCTGAATAAATTTTGAGCTTTGCCAGTGGCGGGTCACACGGATAGCAGCATGAGTTGAATGCTCATCAATCAGTTCCACCGAATCCGCCTTAGCAGGCACGTCAATCTGCTTGTCGAAAGTGCCGGGGTCAACATTCCATGCATCGTAGTCCTTCGGCGTATCCTTGAAGAACTGCAACTGGTTGCCGCAGGCGCCCTTGGCCAGCATCTCGAAACTGGAGACTTGCAGGCTTGTTATACATCCCGTCACCTTATCCACAACGACGCCTAACTCGCTCTCAGGAGAATGTGGATCTGGTTTGACAAGAACAAACGAATTATCCTTCTCGAACGCACGGTTACTGGCATAGCCGCTCTTGTACTTGCCGTCTTTGGGTTTTGGAGAGACATGCAGTACAGAGTAGCCGAAAGCAGGTACATCCAAGACCGGAACCAGATAAGCTTCTTCACCGTTGCTGTTAATCTTGGGAAGCATCGTGCTGACCTGCACACCAGTGGAGTGGTCTTGACGAGCCACAAATCCATCTGGATAGTCAGGAATACGGACTGCAACTTCCCCGCTCCGGCTCCATCCCAACGGATTGAAAACCACTACAGATCTTTCTTCCGTGTTGGTCTTTCCTTCTGAAGTATCAATCCTCTCCCCGACCGCCCCCAACGCCGCTGCGTCAATCTCGTTCGTCGACCACCGCACCACGTCGTAGTCCCTCTGCGCATCCTTGTAAATCCGCCCAATCCCCGACCCCGCCGCCACGTCGTGGAACTGGTTGAACAGCACCTTCTTCCAGTCCTCCGTCAGCTCCGCGGCGGGGTACGCCCGTCCGCCCAGGACCCACGCAATCGAGGAAAATTTCTCCGCATTCAGCACCTGCTCTTCGGCCTCGCGCATATTCCGCTTGTGGTTGGCCTGCGTCGTCATCACGCCGCGGTGATACTCGAAATACAACTCGCTCTTCCACGTCGGAATATTCACCTTCCCCGCTACGGCTGGTGGCGGCGTATAGCCTTTGGCAATCGAGGCATAGTCCCAAACCGGCCCATCCGGCACAATCTGCTTTTCCAGCGAGGTGAAGTAGTTCTGCGCCGTGCCAAACTGGATCCTCGGCGTTACGTGTTCGGGAATCGAAGGCAGCACCCAGTGAAATCCCTGATCCAGAATCGCCCGCGTCGGTCCGCCGCCGTGGTCCCCGATCCCGTATAAATCCATCATCCCCGGCAATCCCGTCGCCTGCTTCTGCGCAATGGTAAAGTCGCGCGCCAGCCGCACCAAATTCAGGTTGTCGTTGGCATAGTCGTGCGGAAAATACGTCAGCACCTTCGACCCGTCCGGCGACTCCCACCAGAAGAACTTGAACGGCAGTTGGTTCGTATCGTTCCACGCCATCTTCTGCGTCACAAAATAGTCCACGCCGCTCTTCTTGAAGATCTGCGGCAACTGCCACGTATAGCCAAACGAGTCCGGGTTCCAGCCGATCCGCACGTCCACGCCATAGGCCTGCTTGTACCAGCGTTTGCCCACCAGCAACTGCCGCACCAGCGACTCGCCGTCCGGCATGTTCAGGTCCGGCTCCACCCACATCCCGCCCACAATCTCCCAGCGGCCTTCCTTGATGCGCTGGGCAATCTCGGCGTTCATCTCGGGATACTTGTCCGCCATCCACTCGTTATAAGCCGCGGCCGACTGCGTGTAGGTATAGCCGGGGTACTCGTACATCAGTTGCAGCGCGGTGCCGAAGGTGCGCTTCACCACGTCCACCGTCTCGGTCCACGGCCACAGCCACGCGGCGTCGATGTGCGAGTTGCCGGTCAGGTGCAGCGTTGCCTGCTGCAACAGCGGATTCAGTGCCTCCAGCTTCTCGTGCGCCGCCTTCAAGCTGGCGTCGAACTTCACCTGATCGTGCGCGTCGAGCGCGGCCAAATCCACCGTTCGAATGGCCTGGTTCAGCGTAGCAAGCCGCGAGGCGTCTTTGGGCGCGAGCGCCGGAACCAGCAGCGTCGCCGCAAGAAACTCCTGCCGCAGGTCCTCGGGATTCGGCCTCGCATCGGGGAAGTTGATCGTGAGGGTTGCGCCCCTGAAGGTCTTGATATCCACCGTGTGCAGCAGCTTCACGGCCACCGTCACCTTGTCGCCGGGCTTGGCATTGTCGAACAGAACCACCGGCTCCAGATCGTCGCCCATGGCCACGCGCCGCCCATTGAAGTAGAGAATCTCCGGCATCGGCCCGTTGGCCGTGGCTTGGAACTGGAACCAGACCCGCGCGCCGGTCAAGTCGTAGCCGTTTAGCGTCGCCGGCACCTCGAAGCTCTGCCGGAACCAGACCGCCTCATTGGGAGCCTTGTCCTTCACGGCAACCGGCTGCCACGCGCTTTCATCCAGATCCACCCTCTCGCCGTGGGCCAAATCGCCCGCATGAGTCTTCCAAACCCCATCGGGCAACTCGGACAAACCGGAGAGCCGCGCAATCGCGGCTTGCGACTCCGGTTGCAGGTTCGCCGCAATCTTGGCCGCCTCCGCGGCGTTCTGACCGGCGGCCGGGCAGGGCAGCACCAGAATTCCATCGATCGCGAGAAAACAGGTAAGGACGCAAATCCGCATCTTTAAGGCAAAGATCATGTTAGAGAAACCCTCGGCAGTATCTTATCCCGCGCCCCGCGTTTAGGCTCATCCACAACCACAAATCTGTCCCCCCAAGCAATATCTGTCACCCTAGCAATAAATCTGTCATCCTGAGCGCAGTTTGTCGCGTTCTTTGCGACAAACGTAGTCGAAGGACCTGCGTTTCGTCTTTCTTTCGCAACGGTGGGAACCCTCGACGCGCCCCGCAGGGCCGCGCCGAAACCCGCAAAACGCCTCGTCCCACCCTTCAAGACGCTCAAAGAGAATGAGTCTCCCCCCGGCGTCGAATGCATCCAACCGAGTAAAGGGAATTACAGGGGGTCACATGAAGGTTGCTGCTCGTTACCCGGGCATCCGGGTTACCGCTAACGGAAATCAGTTGGTTTCCTACCATACCGAAACACGCATTGCCGACGCCGGCGTTTTCTACCCAATTACGCCATCCACCGAAGGCGGCGAACTCTTCCAGCAAGCCTATGCCGAAGGCCACCTCAACGTCTTTGGCCACAACACCATAGCCATTGAGACCGAGGGCGAGCACGCGGCCCAGGGCGGCGCCATCGCCCACTCCGTCTGCGGCAAGCGTGTAGTCAATTTCACCTCCGGCCAGGGTGTTGTCTACGGCGTCGAGCAGTATTATCACGCGCCGGGCAAGGGCTCCACCATGGTGCTCGAGGTCGGCGCGCGCGCCCTCACCAAGCACGCCCTCAACGTCCATTGCGGCCACGACGACATCTACGGCGCGCTCGACACGGGCTGGATCATGCTCTTTGGCAAGGACGCGCAGCAGGCCGCCGACCAGGCCCTCATCCTCCGCCACGTCACCGAGCTTTCCCTCACTCCCGGCATGAACATCATGGACGGCTTCCTCACCAGCCACCTCGAACGCACCTTCTACAAGCACGAGTCCGGCCTCATTCGCGAATTCCTCGGCGCGCCCGACGACATCATCGACTGCCCCACCGAAGCCCAGCGCACCCTCTTCGGGCCCACCCGTCGTCGCGTCCCCAAGATGATGGATCTCGCCAATCCCATCCTCCTCGGCCCCGTCCAGAACCAGGAACACTACATGCAGGGCATCGTCGCCCGGCGCAACAACTTCGCCGAGCCGATCCTTGAATTTCTTGATGCCGCTTACGAGCAGTTCGCCCAGTTGACCGGCCGCCGCTACGGCCTCATCTCCAAGTACAAGACCGACGACGCCGAAACCGTCTTCGTCTCCCTCGGCTCCGCCGCGGAAAACATCGAAGCCGCGGTCGACTACCTCCGCGAAAAGCACGGCGCCAGCGTTGGCTCCATCCACGTCAACGTCATCCGCCCCTTCCCCGAAGCCGCCATCGTCTCCGCCCTCAAGGGCAAAAAGAACGTCATCATCCTTGAGCGCACCGACGAAGCGCTCTCCGGCGACAACCCTCTCGGCCGCGACATCCGCACCGCTCTTTCCAAAGCAGTTCAGTCCCACGAGGGCCTGCCCGCCATCACCTTGCAGCAAGTCCCCAAGATCTACTCCGGCACCTACGGCCTCGGCTCCCGCGACTTCCGCCCCGAGCACATCTTCGGCGCATACGAATTCGCCACCGCCAACCGCGCCCGCAAAGACGGCAAGCGCGCCTCCGACGGCGTCAGCTTCTTCGTCCTCGGCGTCGACCACCCCTACGCCGTCATCGGCGACGAAACTCCGTCCCTGCTGCCCGAGGGCGCGGTAGCCGTCCGCTTCCACTCCATCGGCGGCTGGGGCGCCATCACCACCGGCAAAAATCTCGGCGCCATTCTCGGCGACCTCAACGACCTCATCTTCGAGCGCGACGGCGAGCGCGACGACCTCGGCAACCCCAAGGAAGTCATCCACGTCAGCGCCAATCCCAAATACGGCTCGGAGAAAAAGGGCGCGCCCACCAGCTACTTCATGGTCGCCGCCAAAGACCGCATCCGCGTCAACTGCGACCTGCGCCACGTTACGGTCGTCCTCTGTTGCGACCCCAAGGCCTTCACCCACACCAACCCTCTCGACGGCATGGCCGAAGGCGGCAGCCTCGTCTGGGAGTCCGATCAGACCGGCGAGAAAGCCTGGGAGCAGCTCCCCCTCTGGGCCCGCAAGCAAATCATCGACAAGCACATCCGCGTCTTCACCCTCCCCGGCTTTGAAATCGCCAAAAAAGCCACCGACCGCGCCGACCTCCAGCTCCGCATGCAGGGCAACGCCTTCCTCGGCGCGTTCTTTGCCGTCAGTAATCTCCTTCAGGAATTCGGCATCACCCAGGAGCAGTATCGCGAGGTCGTCCACAAGCAGTATGTGAAAAAGTTCGGCAAGCTTGGCGAAGCCGTCGTCGCCTCCAACATGGAAGTCATGATGCAGGGCTTCGATCAGGTTAAGGAAATCGCCATCGGCGAGCTTTCCGCGGCCGACCTCTCCAGCCTCCGTGGCCAAGCCCTCCTGCCGATTCTGGAACTCACCACCGCCGGCGGCTCCTGCGGCACCGGTTGCCGTTCCACCCCGCTCCCAGCCGGTCAGGCGGCGCGCACTCCGCTCGCCTCCATCGCTCACTTTGACGCGGAGTTCCGCTCCAACTACGGCTACGACCAGCCCGCCACGCCGCTCTCGGCCGTCGGCATGATCGCCGCCGCCACCGGAGACACTGCCTCCAAATACGTGGCCCGCCGCGAAACCCCGCTCTACATCGCGGAAAACTGCACCCAGTGCATGGAGTGCATCTCCGTCTGCCCCGACACCGCCCTACCCAACACCTCGCAGGACCTGAGCACGCTGCTCAAAACGGCCGTTAGCTACTACGTGGCCGACGCCGCCGACCGCACCAAGCTCCTCCACGCCCTGCCGGAAATCGAAAAGCAAACCCGCCAGCGCATGTTGGCCGAAATCAAAACTGGAACCCCGTTGCCAACCATCCTCCGCGAAGTCACCGACGGCATCGACGGTTTCAGCGCCAAGTCCAAGGACCAGTTCTTTGACATCATCGCCAAGGTCCCGATGGCCTACCAGAAGGTGAACGCCATCTTCAGTTCGCCGGAGCGCAAGAGCCCCGGTTCGGGCGGCATCTTCTCCATCTTTGTCAGCGACCTCTGCAAGGGATGCGCCGCCTGCGTCACCGCCTGCGGCGATCACAACGCCCTCAAAATGGTTCCGGAAACTCTCGAGGTCAATGCCGAGCACACCACCGGCACCCAGTTCCTCGACCTGCTCCCCGACACCGCGCAAAAGTATCTCGGCCTCTTCAACGCCTCCAACCCGGCCGATTCCAAAACCGCCACCCTGCGCAACATGCTCATGGTGCGCTCCAACTACGACGCCCTCGTCGCGGGCGACGGCGCTTGCGCCGGCTGCGGAGAAAAGAGCGTCCTGCGCTCCATCGCTGCGGTCACCGAGGCCTACATGCGCCCCGTCTTCCACGCCAAAAGCGACCGCTTCCTGCTCAAGGCCGGCGAACTGGAGAAGAACGGCACGGCCCGCCTCGCGGTCCTCAAAGCTAGCAGCCCCGCCGACTACGCCCTCCTCCGCCAGGCCATCGCCCATCTCGTCCTCGGCCTGGGCGGCGAAGACGTAAAGGACACCAAGGCACGCATCGCGGCATACGAAACCGAGCACGGCGCCCTCACCGACGCCGAGCTGGTTGAGGCCATCGCCGCCGTCCTGCTCACCGAGGCCTTCAACCACAAGAACCTGCAAGCCATCGACGGACGCCACGCCAATGGCATGAGCGTCATGGCCATGGCCGCCCACACCGGCTGCAACACCGTCTATGGCTCTTCGGCTCCCAACAATCCCCACCCCTACCCGTGGATGAACTCGCTCTTCCAGGACGGCGTCACCATCGGCTGGCTCATGGGCGAAAGCTTCATCGTCGATCACGCCCGCCGCTCCGTTGTTCCCGAGCGCCTGGCCGACATGCTCCTCACCCGCGACACTGACGTCATCAACGACGAGGAGTATTACCACCTCACCCACTTCACCGACGCCCTCATGACCGACCAGGAGATCGTCGAACTGCCCAAGGTCTGGGTAGTCGGCGGCGACGGCGGCATGGGCGACATCGGCTACCAGAACATGTCGAAGGTGATCCTGCAGAACCGGCCGAACGTGAAGGCGGTGATGCTCGACACGCAGGTCTACTCCAACACCGGCGGGCAGAACACTGACTCGACGCCGATGCTGGGCGGCAACGACATGAACATGTTCGGCACCGCCACGCAGGGGAAGAACGTCGAGAAGAAGACGGTGGCGGAGACGTTCCTCG
>JAATFE010000314.1 GCA_015655365.1 Terriglobales bacterium | reverse complement strand
GTGATCGAAGAGGCCAAGTTCAAGACCTTCGGCTGTGGCTCGGCTATTGCCAGCTCTTCGCTGGCGACCGAGTGGATCAAGGGACGGACCGTTGACGATGCATTGGGCATCAAGAACACAGACATCGTGAAGGAACTGTCGCTGCCGCCAGTGAAGATTCACTGTTCGGTGCTGGCTGAGGATGCAATTCGCGCGGCCATTGGCGACTGGAAGAAGAAGAACGGCGCAGCAGAGACGGTGGAAGCCGGAGCTGTAGCGGCGGCGAAGTAAGGAACGGATGTACGTGGTTTCCCACCCTTGCGCCAGAAAGAAAGCGCAAGGATGGGGCGCCCAGCATTTACGGGCGTATCCAGGATGAGCCTGGAGGCATTAGGACCTGGTTTACTGAAAGAGGCAATTATGTCGAACATGGTGACGATCGAAACACCAAACTCGCAGGCGGTACTCGCCGGGCAAGTGCAAGATGCGGCCAAGCCAGCAACGCAAACGGCTGGACCCGCAAGCCAGGGTTTGCAGGTGACCGAACGCGCCGTCAAGCGCATTCGCGCGGCCATTGCCAAGGAAGGCATTTCGCCGGAAGAGGGCGGACTGCGCCTGGGCGTGCTGGGCGGCGGTTGCTCCGGGCTTTCCTATTCGATCAAGTTCGATACGCAGCCGCGCGAGAGGGATCGCGTCTATGAGTTTGACGGCGTGCGGGTGTTTGTCGACCCCAAGTCGTTCCTCTATCTGCACGGCATGACGCTGGACTACGAAGAAACGCTGATGCGGCAGGGATTCAACTTCATCAATCCGAATTCGACGCGTTCTTGCGGGTGCGGTTCGTCCTTTTCGGCGTAGGCGGCTGTCGATCGGGTTCGATGAGAGAAATCTCGAAGTAAGAGCAAACGCAGGTCCTTCGACTCCGCTGCGCTTCGCGCGAACTTTTTATTTGGTTATTTTTTTGCTTTGGGGCCGCCTCAACCGTTTCGCAAGAGTGCAACCATGTTTAAGGTCCTCGATTCCGCGGTTCCCATTGCCTGTTGGTCCTGTTCGGTAGGCCATGTAGAATCCACGTTGTTTTGTCCGCATTGCAGCAAGATTCAGCCTCCTTCCGGCAGCGATTTCTTCCATGTGTTTGGCCTCGATCACCTGTTTACCATCGATCTTGAGGCACTGGAAACGGAATTTCACCGTCTCAGCCGCAAGCTCCATCCCGATCGCTATGCACGCGCCGGAGAGATTGAGCGGCAGTGGAGTCTGGCGGATACGGCGCTGCTCAACGACGCCTATCGCACCCTCAAAGATCCCATCAGCCGCACCGAGTACCTGCTCAAGCTGGAAGGCGCGGAGATTGGCGAGGAGTTCAGCGGCAAGGATCGCGCCGCGAATGGCAAGGACCCGTCGCGGGTGCCTGCCGACCTGCTCGAAGAAGTCTTCGATTTGAACATGCAGTTGGAAGAGATGCGCATGGCCCGCAAAATGGGCGAAGAAGACCCGTCTCTGACAGCCAGCTTGACCGACGCAAAGAAGAAATTCGACATCCTGATGGATGCGGTCGATCAGGACTTGCGCCGCCAGTGGCAGGTATGGGACTCCGGCGACGACGCCGTGCGAGCGGTCTCGCAAAAGAAGATGGTGGCGCTGTTGGATCGGCGTCGTTACCTCAACAATCTGGTCCGCGACGTTACCGAGACTCTGGGAGCTTGATCGATGCCATTGGTACGTATCTCCGTTTATTCCTCGACCACCAATGAGCAGCGCAGGGCAATTGCATCGGCCGTATACGAGGCAATGCGCGAGACCATCGGTATTCCCGAGGGCGATCGATTTATCGTTCTCACCCCGCATGACGAGAACGAATTGTTCGTCGATCCAAATTTTCAAGGAATGCATCGAACAAGCAGGTATGTCCTGGTGCAAGTCTTCCTCAGTCGCGGCCGCACGGTGAAGCAGAAACAAAATCTCTATGCGAGGATTGCCGCACGCTTGCAAGAAGCTGCACAGGTTCCTGCGGACGACGTGATGGTGGTATTGACGGAAAACAGCTTTGAGGACTGGTCCTTCGGCAAGGGTGAGGCGCAGTACGTGTTGAACCCGCCCAGTTGGGTCAGCAGATCGGAAAAAGGAAACTGAGAGAAAGCATGGCGGAAGGACGCGTAGTAGGAATCGATCTGGGGACCACCAATTCCCTGGTGGCTTATATGCAGGGCGAAGCGCCGGTCGTGATACCGGGCGCGGACGGCTCCAACCTGGTGCCGTCGGTGGTGGCGCTGGATCCTCTTCCGGCCGGGGGCGGCAGGCCCACGGTCACGGTGGGCAACACTGCGCGCAAAGCACTGATCGAGACGCCCGAGCGGGTCATCTATTCCGTAAAGCGCCTGATGGGCCGCGGGCTTGAAGAGATTCACGACGAACTGAAGATGTTTCCCTTCCGGCTGGCCGAAGACGTGGAAGCGGGCGAAGTGCCGCGCATCAAGCTGGGCGAGCTGAAGTTTACGCCGCCGGAGATTTCGGCTTATGTGCTGCGGCAGCTCAAGCGCAACGCCGAGCGGTTTTTTGGCGAGCAGGTGACGCAGGCCGTGATTACCGTGCCGGCGTACTTCAACGATGCGCAGCGCCAAGCTACGAAAGATGCGGGGCGCATGGCCGGGTTGGAAGTTCTGCGGCTGGTGAACGAGCCCACCGCGGCGGCATTGGCTTACGGGTTGGACCGCGCCAAGGTGGGGACCATTGCCGTGTACGATCTGGGCGGCGGCACCTTCGACATTTCCATCCTCAAGTTGAAAGACGGCATCTTCGAGGTGCAGTCCACCAACGGCGATACGCACCTGGGCGGCGACGACATCGACAACCTGCTGCTGGCTATTGCGCTGGACGAGATTCATGCCGAGCACGGCATCGATTTGCGCGCCCATCCCAGCGCGGTACAGGCCGTGCGCAAGGCTGCCATCGAAGCGAAGATCAAGCTTTCCACGGAGCCCTCGGCCAGCTTCAACATCGAGCTGCCCAACGGCGACCGCTATCAGCGCGAGATTCCGCGTGCGGTTTTCGAGCTGCTGATCGAGCCGATTCTGGAGCGCACGGCAGGCCCTTGCAAACAGGCCATCGCCGACGCCGGCATTACGCCGGAAGAGATCGACGAAGTGGTGCTGGTGGGCGGATCGACGCGCATTCCGGCGGTGCGGCAGTTGGTGGATCAGATCTTCCATCTGGCGCCGCGTGGAAAGAAGCCGCACATCGAGCTGAATCCCGATGAGGTGGTGGCGCTGGGCGCAGCGGTGCAGGCCGACATTTTGGCCGGCGACTCGAAAACCACCGAAGAGATGCTGCTGCTGGATGTGACCCCGCTTTCGCTGGGCATTGAGGCCTTGGGCGGCACGGTGGCGCGGATTATCGAGCGCAACTCGACCATTCCCGCCTCGGCCACCGAGCACTTCACCACCGGCGTCGACGGGCAGACCAACGTGGCTATTCACGTGGTTCAGGGCGAGCGCGAACTGGCTTCCGACTGCCGTTCGCTGGCGCGCTTCGATCTGAAGGGCATTCCGCCGATGAGCGCAGGATTGCCGCGCATCGAGGTTCGCTTCCTGATCGACGCCGACGGCATTTTGCAGGTGACGGCGCGCGAGCAGCGCAGCGGACAGGCTGCCGAAATCGAAGTGAAGCCGACCTATGGATTGACGGACGAGCAGGTGGAGGGCATGATTCTGGACTCCTTCGACCATGCCGAAGAGGACTTTGCCAAGCGCTTGCTGATTGAAGCGCGCAACGAGGCAGAGACGATTTTGACAGCGGTCGAGCGGGCTCCGCAAAACCCGGCCTGGGCGCTGCTGAGCGGCGAAGAGCAGGCGGCTATCTCCGCGGCACGCGGCAAGCTGGAGGCCGTGAAGCTGGGGAGCGATCCTGCGGCGATTCGCGATGCGACCTTGGCGCTGGACCAAGCCACGCGGCGCTTTGCCGAGTTGATGATGGATGCCGCGGTGACGACGGCCATTCGCGGCAAGACGATGGGAGTGGCCGGCGAGGAGTTGGGCGATGCGGTGACCGCGCCTCACGCCATGGCGCCAGCGGAGTTCAAATAAGAGCGGAGTTAGCCGCGCTTCGCTTGTGTTAGCGTGGTTAGCAAGCTAGGGAACCTCTGAATAAGTCGCCGCTTTGAAAGGGCGCGACCGGGGTACCCTTTAGGTCGCGTGCCGTAAGCAGCACAAAATGAAGACGGGCTTTAGCCCCTGAGGAATTTGGTCTGGAAGTCTGATACTTGATCAGAGGTTCCTTAGCGGGTCGGAACGAGGAGATCGGCTTTATGAGCGAAGCAACCGAGAAGAGCATTCCCCCAGAGAAGCTGGTGCGCGTTACCTTCCAGCCCGAGGGCCGGACGGTCGAGTTTGAGTTTGGCACAATGCCTTATGAGCGCCACGGCAAGCCGATGTCGTTTCTCGATGTGGCGGAGAACAACGGCGTCTTTCTCGATCACGCCTGCGGAGGGGTTTGTGCCTGCTCCACGTGCCACGTGCTGATCAAGGCGGGCGAGAAGGGCCTAACTCCGGCAGACGACGACGAACTTGACCGGCTGGATATGGCTGCCGATCAGCAGTTGAATTCGCGGCTGGGCTGCCAGGCTGTGATCACCCGCCCCGGCGAGTATGTGGTCGAAATTCCAAAGTGGAACCGCAACTACGTGGCCGAAGGCAAGCCGCTGACGTTGGCCGAAGCGAAATAAGGAGACCCGCCCGATGCCGCGCGAGATTTTGTGGACCGACGCCGAAGAGATCGGCATTCAATTAGCTGAGAAGTTTCCGGAACTGGACCCTTTTACGGTGCGGTTTACGGATCTGCACCGCCACGTTACGGAGTTGAAAGGCTTCGCCGACGACCCGGCCAAGTCCACCGAGGGGCGGCTGGAAGCTATTCAACTGGCCTGGCACGAGGAGTGGCAGGACGCGCAGAAGTAGGCGAAGCTCTATCAGCGTCCGTCCCGTTCTTCACGCCAAATCTGCTCCATCACCTCATTCGAGATCATCGAGCCGACCGGTGCCGGAAATGTTCTTCCTATGGCACTGGGGTCTTTCGGTGGGATAAGAACACCGTTGGCAATGAGACGCTGCTCCTGTTCGTCCATATCTTCATCTTCGATCCGGGAATCATCCATATCTTCACTCCGATGTTAGCGGTCCAGTTGATTACACTTGGCCCATTTGTCTCCCCTCTACGACCTATTGACGGCTATGCTAGCATTTTCAGCGCCAATCATCATCTCTTCGCTCATTCCAGCCGAAGGCGCTTTCAAAGTGCACGAATTCCCTCTTCTGCCCCGGCACCAGGTAAACGCTGAGCACGTCGAAGCGCACCGGCGGAGCTGTCTGTTGAGGCAACTGGCGCACGTACTGGCGGGCCAGACGGCGGAGGACGTTGCGTTTGTGGAAGTCGACGGCGACTTCAGCGGCAGTGGCGTCGTGGGCGGT
>JAATFE010000311.1 GCA_015655365.1 Terriglobales bacterium | reverse complement strand
GCACGTCGCCCGCGAACCAGCAGCCCAGCATGATCATGCGGGCCACCCAGAAAAAGAGAATGTCGAAGCCGGTCACCAGCAGGCTGGTGGGATAAAACGCGTCGAAATCCGCGCGATTTTCCGCCGTGATGTTGGGCCATCCGAAGACCGAGATGGGCAGCAGGCCGGAGGAGAACCACGTGTCCAGCACGTCGGTTTCCTGCACGATCTGGTCCGAGCCGCAGTGGGAGCAGGAGGTGGGATCAACGCGGGCCACGGTGACTTTGTGGCAGGCCGAGCAATGCCACGCGGGAATGCGATGGCCCCACCACAGTTGCCGCGAGATGCACCAGTCGTGGATGTTTTCCATCCAGTTGGAGTAGGTCTTTTCGTACTGCTCGGGGGTGAAGCGAATGTGCCCATGCTTGACCGCTTCGACGGCTTTGTCGGCGAGCGGCTGAATCTTGACTAACCACTGGGTCGAGAGACGCGGTTCCACCACCGTCTTGCAGCGGTCGCAGTGGCCCACGTTGTTGGTATGGTCCGTGATGCCTTGCAGAAGGCCGAGTTCCTCGAGGTCGGCAACGACCTTTTTGCGCGCAACGTAGCGGTCGAGGCCGACGTAAACGCCGCCTTCCGCGTTGATGTGGCCGGTCGGGTCCATCACGTTGATCGAGGGCAGATGATGCCGCTCGCCCAGGGCAAAGTCGTTGGGATCGTGCGCCGGGGTCACCTTCACCGCACCGGTGCCGAAGTCGCGGCTGACCCACTCGTCCAGGATGATGGGGATCTTGCGGTCCACCAGAGGGAGGCGCAGTTTCTTGCCATGCAGGTGCAGATAACGTTCGTCCTCGGGATGGATAGCTACAGCCACGTCGCCGAACATAGTCTCGGGCCGGGTGGTGGCAACGGTCAGGAACTCGCCGGTCTCCTCGCCGTCAGCGTCCAAAACCGGGTACCGAATCTCCCACAGGTGGCCCTTTTGCTCCTCGTGCACCACCTCCAGGTCGCTGATGGCGGTCTGGCAGCGGGGACACCAGTTGACGATGTATGCGCCGCGATAGATAAGACCCTGCTCATGCAGGCGGACGAAGGCCTCGCGCACCGCGACGGAGAGGTTCTCATCCATGGTGAAGTACTCGCGCTGCCAGTCGACCGAGGCGCCCAGGCGCTTCATCTGGTCCAGGATTGCGCCGCCGTAGTGGCGCTTCCACTCCCACACCCGCTCGACGAAGGCCTCGCGGCCCAGTTCCTGGCGGGTCTTGCCCTCGTTGGTCAACTGCCGCTCCACCATCATCTGGGTGGCGATGCCGGCGTGATCCGTGCCCGGCAGCCACAAGGCGCGCCGGCCGCTCATGCGCCGCCAGCGGGTCAGGATGTCCATCTCCGCCTGGTTGAGCATGTGGCCCATGTGCAGACGTCCGGTCACATTAGGCGGCGGCAGCAGAATCGTGAAGGCGGGCTGGCCTTTGCTTTCAGCGGTTGATTTGGGGGCGGACTGGGCGAAAAGTTTTTCGCTGACCCAGTATTCGGCCCAATGATCTTCAATGGCGGTGGGATCGTACGCTTTCGGCAGGTCGTGAGGCATGGGGTTTCTTCCGGGAAGCCCCCATGGGACTGGTCGAAACCCTCTAAAAGAGGGGGTTACGAGCGAGGGGACCACCCCTCACTTTACCAGATGCGGGTTATGGAGCAATCAAGCGCACGCTCGGGAAATAGGCTGTGTAGCGCTTCGCGTCCCTGGTCAGCAAAGGGCATCCAAGCACCGCTGCGTGCGCACCGATGAAGAAATCGGCCAGCACGTTGCTCTTTGTTCCGCCTCTGCGGCGATATTGCGCATAGGCCTTGCCGGCCAGAAAGGCGGCGGGGCGAGGAAGATCCAGCACATCGAGTTCCAAGTCTGTCAGTTTCCCGTCCAAGGCGGATGGGGTAGAAAATCGCGCCGAGATTTCCGCATACACAATGGGGTTGATTGCCAGTTCATGGAGCGTCGACAGCTTCCGCATCTGGTCACTCGACCATGTGCTCCAGATGGGATCACGATCCCAAACGTCCAGGATTACGTTGGAGTCAAGCAGGATCATCGGAATAGCCGCGGATCAGTTCCATGTACTCATCGGTTGTGCCAGCCCATTTGATCTCGGCAGCTCCAAGAGCGCGGTCGAACCGGTCCGGACGCTTCTCTTTGATGGGGCCGCTCTTGCGCAGAACCACCTCCCCCGCGTCGTTGACCGCAAAAAACACCTTGCATCCCGGTTGCATGTCCATGGAATCGCGGATGTGCTTGGGGATCGTGACCTGGCCTTTGCTGGTGAGTGTGGTTTCCACAGGTCGCCCTTCTGGTATTACTTCACGGAACAGTGTAATACCGAAAACAAAAAAAGCAAGCATCTCCACAAAAGTTAAGGGCCGCCCTCTTGGGGGCAGCCCTTAACTTTCCTGGTTTGTGTTCTCAGCTTAGAACGGGTTGATCTTGGACAGCCCCTTCTTCTTTTTCTTCTTGCTGGAGGACTCGTCGCTCAGATCCGCCTTCGGCTTCTTCTTCTTGGCGTCGGCAGTGGACTGAGCCGGAGTCGAGCCGGGCTTGACTTCGTTCACCTGGTCGGGAGCTTCGGCGGGCTTTTCCGCGGCGGGCAGGACGGTGTTGGCGGGTCCTACAGCCTTGATCACGGGGCTTCCGCCGTCCGGCGTCTGCCCGGCAGGTGCGCTCACAATGGAAACGCCAACTCCGGTGCCGCCTTCCGGCTTTTCAAGTTGCAGCGGAGCCGTGGACGGCTGATCGCTGCGCGGAGGCTCGTTGACTCCGGTGGGCGTGGCTGCATCGGCAGGCGCTACCGGCTTGCCGGCGTTCACGGCGTCGTTGAAGAGAGCGACGTTCTGTTTGGAGATGTCCGGCGCCAGGGTCCGCTTGGGATCGTCCAGGCTGGGCTCGCCCACGTGCACGGCTTCAACCACCGTGGGCCCGTGCTTGATAAGGCCAAGAGTCTTGTCGGTAAAGTGCATTGCCTGGCGACTGCGCTCTTCCGCATCGCTCTCCGCTACTGCTTCCTGTGTCGGCTCGGGAACGGGGCGGTTCATGGCCACTAGCCGGTCGCGGGCATCTTCCACGCGAGGGGCCATGGGATAGCGCGTAATCACCTTGGCGTAGGCCATGGCAGCCCTATCCTGATAGACGGCCCTGAGCCGTTCCCGAACCGCGCCGGGAAGGCCGGGAGCCATCTGCACGGCATGAGCTTCGCCGGCATAAGCGTCGCCGATGCCCAACAGGGCCTGGTCGCTCTTGGAGTAAAGCGGGTACGTATCGACCACCGTCTGCAACCGGGCAATGGAGGCGGCGAAGTTGTCGCGGCTGCCGTAATAGAGACCGATCTGGGTTTCCCGCTCGGCCAAAACCTCTTGCACGTCGCGCAGCTTCTGCTTGGCGCGCGGCACCAGGGTAGACTCGGGGAACTGGTTGATCATGGCCCGGTATTCCTGCTCGGCGCGCTGGGCGTTGAGGTAGTCGCGGTCCGGCTTCTCCATCTGCTGATAGAAGATGTCGGCCATCTTCATCTGCGCCTCGGCCGCCTCCGGGGCCTGGGGGAGGAAGGTGATGAAGTCCTTGTATTCGGACTCGGCCTGGGTCAGGGCGGCGGTGCCGCCTTCCTTGAACCAACTGTCGCCCACTGCCAGTTTGGCGCGCATCCGGTATTCCGAATCCGGGTACGTATTCAGCATGGTCTGCAGGTCGAGCCGGGCCACGTCGAAGCGACCCTTTTTCAAGGCAACCATGGCCTTGTCGAAGAGCTCCTTGTCGGGCTGCTTGGAGGCCACGTTGGCTAGCGGGTTGGCGCTCAGGTCCTGGTTTTTCTTGTGCTTGGGCTGCTTTTCTTTGGCCTGGGCCGCAACGCCGCCCAGAACCAGAAACGCCAGAGCCACCGCGGCAATCTTCAACGACAACCGGTTCATACCACCTCATTGCGGCGATGGTCCGTCGACAGACCATCCGCCTTGACTTGACTCATGCTAGAAAATCTTACTCGCCCGCAGCCTCGCGGGCTGCTGCCAGCAGGGCACGTGCGTCCTGTTCCGGTTGGCCTGCGCCGAAAACGGCGTTGCCGGCCACCAGCAGATCGGCACCTGCTTGGACGATCTGGGCCACCGTATCGTGAGCCACGCCACCGTCCACCTCGATTCTAAATGCCAGCCCCAACTCCTGGCGCAACTCAGCCAGCCGCCGGATCTTGTCCAGCGCAAAAGGAATGAATTTCTGTCCGCCAAAGCCCGGATTCACGCTCATGATCAGCACATGGTGCACCATGGGCAGAATGTCCAGGATCAGATCGACCCGGG
>JAATFE010000306.1 GCA_015655365.1 Terriglobales bacterium | reverse complement strand
TTCCGCTTCCAGCGCACGCCGTCTTTGGAGTCCTCGATGACAATGCCTTTTTCTGCCAGTTCGTTGCGGATCTGGTCGGCGCGGGCAAAGTTGCGCTGCTTTTTGGCCGTGGTGCGCTCGGCAACCAGGGCGTCGATGGCCTCATTGGTCTGTCCCTGCCTGGCAAGCAACTCGGGGGCGACGTCGGCTTGTCGTCCTGCCTGCTCCGCATATTCCAGGGCTCGGCGGGTGGGCTCGGCATCGCGATCCTCGATCACGTCAAAGACCGCATCGAAGCTGGCCAGCACGGCCAGAATCGCATCGCGGTCGCCGGCCAGCAGTTGCCCCTGGTCCATGGCCGTATTCGAGGCGCGAATCAGGTCGAAGATGGGGGCGCGGGCTTCGGCGGTGTTCAAGTCGTTCGACAGCGCGGCCATGTAGTCGGCTTGCGCCTTCCTCGCCGCTGCCTGCAACACGGGGTTTTTGCCGGGCGCGTAGGTTCCTTCAACCAGCCGCTTGTGAAAGGTCCGCAGCCGCCCAATGGCGTTGGTCGCCTCGATCAGGCCGTCGAAGGTGAAGTTGAGCTGGTGCCGGTAGGGCACGGAGATCAGCGCCAGCCGGATCGCCGAGGCCTTGTAGCCCTTCAGCAGCAGGTCGCGCAGGGTATAAAAGTTACCCTCGCTCTTCGACATTTTCCGGCCGTCCACCAGCAGGAAGCGCACATGCATCCAGTGGCGGGCAAAGGGCTTGTGGGTCACGCTCTCGCTTTGTGCAATCTCGTTTTCGTGGTGCGGGAACATCAGGTCTTCGCCGCCAGCGTGCAGGTCGAAGCTCTCGCCCAGGTACTCCATGGCCATGGCCGAGCACTCGATATGCCAGCCGGGCCGGCCGCGGCCAATCGGCGTATCCCACGAGGTCTCGCCGGGCTTGGCCGCTTTCCACAGGGCAAAGTCGCGGGCCGAGTCCTTTTCGTACTCGTCCACATCCACGCGGGCGCCGTCTTCCATGCCGGACAAGTCCTTTTTGCTCAGCTTGCCATACTCCGGGAAAGATGCCAGGCGGAAGTACCAGCTCCCGTCCTCGGTCTGATAGGCGGCGCCGGCCGCGGCCAGTTTCTGCACCAGTTCCACCATCTTCGCAATGTGCTCGGTGGCGCGGGCAATCTGCTCCGGGCGCTCCACGCGCAGGGCTCCCAGGTCCTCAAAAAAGGCCTGCTCGAAGCGCGCCGTGTATTCGCCGATGGGTACGCCCGCCGCCGCCGCGTTGCGAATGATTTTGTCGTCCACGTCGGTAATGTTCATGACATGGCGCACGGCGATGCCGGTCAGCTTGAGGAAGCGGCGCAGCACATCTACCTGCAAGAAGGTGCGGAAGTTGCCGATGTGGCCGTAATCGTAGACGGTGGGGCCGCAGGCGTACATGCGCAGGACCTGCCCGTCGGAGGGGACGAGCTCGTCCATCTGTCCGGAAAGGGTATTGAAAAGGCGAAGGGTCATCGGTCGGACTTCTTGCTCATACTTGCTCGGAAAAGCATGTAAAATTGGCCGGTTTTCGGCCTTTTTGATTGTAGCAGCGGGAGATTCGGCAGCGGGCGGGCCTGTGGGGCTGGCGGGATCAATCGCAAGCTTGGTAGGCTGTGGGTGCAGGGGAATAGGAAATAGAGACTGAGGAATAAAAACGTCGAGGCGTCCCTTGTTTCGCCGGGTGAGGCGGCGGGGACCGGCGGATGCCGCCAGCGAATACATGGATCGGGAAGAGTGGTCGATGGACTCCGAAACAGGATACCGGCGCTTTTTCGAGGCCGCGGAAAATGGGTTGCTGATTCTCGATCCACAGACGGGGGCAATCCTGGATGCGAACCCCTGGGTGGTGAACCTGTTGGATTACCCCCGTGCGGAGTTGATGGGCAAAGCGCTCTGGGAGATCGGACGACCTGAGGATGCCGACGCGTCCAGGCGCATGTTTCTGGAACTGATCGCCAAGAGCCATGCGCGCTACGAACATCTTTCCTTGGTAACCAAAGACGGACGGCCCGTCAGTGTGGAGATCGTAGGCAATGTCCACCACTTGAACGATGACGGCGCGGTCTATTGCCATATACGGGGCATCAGTCCCCGGCAGGATGCCGATCGATACGGACAGCGGGTTCAGCAGGCCAGAAAGATGGAGGCGGTTGGCAAGCTTGCCGGAGGGGTAGCTCACGACCTTAATAGCCTGCTCGGAGTCATTCTGGGGTATTGCGAGAATCTTGAAGCTCAGGCAGACCTGCCCGAGCCGGCCCGCAACATGCTGAATGAGATTCACAATGCAGGTTCCTCCGCCCGGAATCTCACCCGCAACCTACTGGCTTTCAGCCGCGGACAAGTGTCGGAGCCACAGGCCGTAAATCTGAACGAAACCGTGAGCAGGATGGAGAAAGTATTGGGCCGGCTGATCGGCGAGGATATTGATTTCATCAGACTGCCTGGCCGCGACCTGGGAAGCATCGAAGCCAATCCGTGTGAAATTGAGCAGGTGCTGATGAACTTGGTCATCAATGCCCGCGATGCCATGCCCAAGGGTGGAAAGATCGTCATCGAGACCGCCAACGTCGTGATCGATGAAAGCAGTGCGTGGCTACATTCTGCCATCCGGCCCGGCCGCTACGTGATGCTCACTGTCAGCGATACGGGGACGGGAATGGACCCGGAGACTCAAACCCATATTTTCGAGCCTTTCTTTAGCACCAAACCTTCCAGCCAAGGGACAGGACTTGGCTTATCCACTGTTTTCGCCATTGTCGAAAAATGTGGAGGCGCAATTACCGTTAGCAGCAAGCCGGGCGAGGGAGCAACGTTCAGAATCCGCTTCCCCCGATGCGCCGAGACTGCCGCACCACGGCCTCTGAAAGCAGAGGCCGTGCGAGGAGGAACGGAGACCGTCCTCCTGGTCGACGATTCCGCTCCGCTGCGAAAACTCCTGATGCGGCTTCTGACAGACAGCGGATACACCGTTCTCGATGCCGGCGACCCAGACGAGGCCCTGCGCATGGCGGCAGAGTACTTGGGCTCCATTCCTCTTCTGATTACGGATATGGTGCTGCCGGGATTCAACGGAGCTGTTCTCGCTGAACGGCTTGTTGCTGCCAGACCGGAGATCAAGGTGCTCTACGTGTCGGGATACAACCACGACCTGGTTGTCCCGTCGCGCCTACAAGGGTTGGACCACGATTTTCTTGTGAAACCCTTTACTCAAAAGGAATTGCTCGATAAAGTCCGCCAGCTTCTGGATTCCTGCCGCTGAAGCTCGCTCCATCGTAGGCTGTCATCGCCTGCATCTGTTGAACGAGACGTCCGCGAATGCCGATGGAGGGAAAGCGACTTCAGTATTTGTTACAGGATGATCCATGGCTTCTGTCCTCCAGGACCTGGCGGGACTATCCTCTACAGGCGGGGTGGAATAGAGAATGATCTCAATTGGTGGGATCCTTGTTGTCTTCGTTTGTGTAATCGCTGGATTCCTCATGGAAAAGGGCCAGATCGCCGTGCTTCTTCAGCCGGCTGAGCTGATCATCATCGGAGGTGCGGCGCTTGGTACGGTGTTGACCGCGAACCCAATGCACGTTCTGAAGAAAATCGCCAGTGGGCTTGTAGGCGTCGTTAAAGGGTCCTCATATACCAGGCAGCGATACCTGGACACGCTCAAGATGATGTTCGATCTTCTCGCCAAATCGCGCAAAGAGGGCGCCATCGCCATCGAGGCCGATACGGAAGAGCCGGACAAGAGTCCAATCTTCTCGCGCTACCCTCAGTTCATCAACGATCATCATGCCCGCGACTTCGTATGCGATACGATGCGCATGGCGATCACCGGCGGCGTGAGTTCGTTTGACGTGGACCAGATGATGGAACTCGATATGGAGGTTCATCACCATTCGGCAGTTCAGCCTAGCGCGGCCTTGACCACCATGGCGGATGCCCTGCCGGGGCTGGGAATCGTGGCCGCGGTGCTGGGCATTGTGGTGACGATGGGGGCGCTCGGCGGCCCGCCAGAGGAAATCGGGAAAAAGGTAGCCTCCGCCCTGGTCGGAACCTTTCTTGGAATTCTGCTTTGCTACGGGTTGGTCGGGCCGCTGGGTTCCAATATGGCGAAGACCGTGGACGAGGAGCAAAGCTACTACCATGTGCTGCGCGTGATGATGCTCGCCTTCGTCAAAGGCACCTCGCCGATGCTGGCGGTTGAAATGGGCCGCCGCGCAATCCCTGAACATGTTCGACCGGACTTCTTCGAAGTAGAGAAGGCATGCAGAGAGAAAGTAGGGGAGCCTCAGGCTGTAACCCAAGCCGCATAGGTTCACGCAACCATGGCACTCGACGATCAGGTCATCATCATCAAGAAGAAGAGCGGCCACGCATGCCACCAAGGCGGCGCGTGGAAGGTGGCCTACGCCGACTTTGTCACTGCCTTGATGGCGCTTTTTATCGTGCTGTGGCTGATGAACAGCAGTAAACCTGTGCAGGATGCCGTGGGCGGATATTTCAGGGACCCGAACGGTACGGCCCAGAAGAAGGGAACGCAACTGGGCGGGGCCGGCAACGCTGGCGCACAACAAAAACAGGACATGAATAAGCTAAAGGAAGATCTGATGCGAGCCATGGGGAAAATGGCGAACTTCCAAAAGCTCAACAAACTGATCGAGATGACCGTCACCCCGGAGGGACTCCAGATTGAGTTGATGGAAGATCCGCAGGGGACCTTCTTCGAGAACGGGAGCGCGGAACCGACCCCGGTCATGAAGAGCCTGCTCAAGGTTCTGGCGCCGGAAGCCGGCAAGTTGCCGAATCCCATTTCAATCGAGGGGCACACCGATTCCAAGCCCTATAACAGCTCACCATCCTATGGGAACTGGGAACTGTCGACGGATCGCGCCAATTCCGCCCGGCGCCTGATGGAGAGTAATGGTGTTCGCCCGCAACAGATTGTTCAAGTCCGCGGCTACGCCGACCGTAAACTGCGCAAGCCCTCGCAACCGGAAGATGCCTCGAACCGTAGGATCACGGTGCTCATTCAGTACATGCCCGAATCCGTGCAGCCCGGGACCTTCAGCAAGGGCAAGTTGCCAGTGCCAGCAGCCATGTAGCGGGATACTCAAGCTACTTCATTGGGACTGGAACCTTTGAATGCGCACAGAAGTCGGGCCCGCAGGCCAGATTGATACGCACATGCCCAACTTGCCCTATGGAAACCGAACTACCTGAGAAGTGGCTGCGTAGCTCGCGATCGAAGCCATAAACTCGATTGCGTCCGCGCGTTCCAAGGGTGTCTTGAAGGAGAAAACGAGCCCCACCTGGCCCTGTTCGATGTAAGCGATCTGGGCCTCGACCTTGAATATGCCGGTGGGATGACGCAGG
>JAATFE010000433.1 GCA_015655365.1 Terriglobales bacterium | reverse complement strand
TCCGCAGGCTCGGCAGCCAGCAGGGCGTCGAGAAAGCGGTCGTACTCGGCGCGATCCATGGGGCAGTTGATGTAGTCGGCGGTGCCTTTGTCCCAGCGGGCGGCAAAGTAAACGCGGTCCATGTCGATGGTCTCGGCGTCGACGATGGGGGAGATGGAATCGTAAAAGGCCAGATGGCCGGAGCCGGTGAGGCGCTCGATCTCCGCGCCCAGGGCATCGGAGGTGAGCGGGCCGGTGGCCAGGATGGTGAGGCCGTCGGCCGGGTCGAGGTGGGTGACCTCTTCGCGAATCACGCGAATGCGCGGCTCGTTGGCAATAGCCTCTGCAATGAGCCGCGAAAACTCGACGCGATCCACGGCCAGAGCGTGGCCGGCAGGAACGGCAGTTTCATCGGCACAGCGCATGAGCGTCGAGCCGGCCCGGCGCATCTCCTGCTTGAGCACCCAGGGCGCGGTGTTGGGCGATTCGCTTTTCAAGGAATTGGAACAGACCAACTCGCCGAATTCGGTGGTCTGGTGGGCCGGGGTGAGGCGCGGTTTGCCGTCCACCAGGGCGCGCATCTCGTAGAGTTCCACTTCGCAGCCCAGCCGCGCCGCGGTGAGCGCAGCCTCGGGGCCGGCCAAACCGCCGCCAATTACGCGAATCTTCACTTTGCAACCTCAGTTTTCTTCGCCGGAACTGCCGGGGCGTCCAAGTTTTGTTCAGCCGCCCCTGCCAGACGGGAAAGCGCCTCGCCGGTCACGCGCACATTGCGCCATTCGTCCAGAAATTCGGCTCCCATGGCGCGATAGAACTCGATGGCGGGGGTATTCCAGTCGAGCACTTCCCACTGCAGGCGCGGGCAATTCTTTTGGACGGCGATGGCCGCGACTTGTCGAAGCAGTGCCCGGCCGATTCCCAGGCCGCGAAACTCGGAATTGACGAAGATGTCTTCGAGATAGAGTCCGGGGCGCCCGGTCCAGGTGGAGTAGTTGTAAAAGTAGAAGGCGAAGCCCGCCGGCTGGCCGTTGTGTTCGGCTATCAGGCAGGAATAGAAGGGGTTAGCTCCGAAGCCGTCGCGCAGCAGGTCGGCCTCGGTTGTCGTAACGGCGTCCGGTTCGTGCTCATAGGAGGCGAGGGCGCGAATGAAGGTGAGAATCTGCGGCACATCCGCCGGGGTGGCGGGTCGAATCGTGGTTGCCATACTCCCATTTTAGAGTGTGATACAGGCCACAAACCGCCGCTCGTCGTGGCACTAACATACAAAGGTATGCACGTTGGCGCGAGCCGGCGTGGAATCCCTGACAGCGGGGCGATGCAACCTGCGGCCGGGCCCAAATGATCCAGTCGATTTGTTCTGCGCGCGGTTCCTGGCGCGGCGGCAGTGCTGTATCCCGCCACCCGTTCCCCTTGTGCGGGGGATGCGATTGGATTTAACTTGGGGTCTGTCCAAGGAAACAGTTTCCGAGCCGGATTCCGTGTTGCGGAAGCTGCTCGGTCGCCGATGTTACCGGTCGACAGGGCATAAGCGATTTTTAGGGTGCAGTACGCTCAGGCACTCGGCTGCAAAGGCGCATTGACTCGGCAGGCGTCCTCATGGGGCGCTTTCCAGTGTGTGAACCGACAAGAAATGATTTTTTAAGAGCCTGCGGGCAGCCTCGTTCCCGCCGCTCCCAAGGAGAAGAACATGAAACGCACCAATTCACTTTGGCTGGGCCTGCTGGCATTTGCCCTTGTGCCCGCGCTTGCACAGCAACCCGCGACCACAGGCAAGGTTCACGGCCACGTCACCAATCCGACCGGCGCCTCCCAGACGGGCGGCACGGTGACCCTCGTGGGAACCACCAAGGTTGCTGTGGTCCCCGGACAGCCCGACAAGAGTGTCCTGCCGGTTAACCCGAGCGGCGACTTTGCGGGCGAAGCTGCCCCCGGCACGTACGCCTTGGTTTATCGCACAGAGGGCATGCCGCAGGACAAGAGCGCAGACCGGATCGAAAATGTGAAGATCTTGGCTGGCCAGGATGTGCTGCAAGACATCGACATGTCCCGCAAAGAGTACATCGATTCCCTGCCGGCCGAGCAGAAGAAGCAGCTTGAGGACTTGAAGAAGCACAACTCCGAAGCCATGAAGGCCAACGAGGTTATCAAGAACCTCAATGCCGATCTGAAGGTTGTTACCCAGGACATCAAGGACGCCGACAGTGCACGTGTGGCTGCTTCGCAGGCTCTGGGTGCGGGAGCAACCAAGGCTGCTCTCGACGCCAAAGAGGCGGAGATCAAGACCGCCAAGTACACCGATGTGGAAACCCTGATGCTCAAGGACACCGCGGCCAAGCCGGACGCTTCTGTTCTGTGGGCCCAGTTGGGTCAGGCGCAGGTCGGCCTGAAGAAGTACGACGATGCCGAAGCGACCTACAAGAAGGTGATCGAGCTCGAAGCCGCCTCAAAGAAGCCGAACATTGCGGTTCAGGGTCTGGCCAACAGCGGATTGGGCGAAATCTATGCCCGCACCGGCAAGGTTGCCGAGGCCAATGCCGCTTACGATGCGGCCGGCAAGGCGAACCCCACGCAGGCAGGCTTCTATCTCAAGAATGAAGCGGTCATCTTCTTCCAGATGAACAATGGCGATGCCCAGGTCGCGGCAGCGGACGAGGCGATCAAGGTCGATCCGACCCAGCCTCTTCTCTATTACCTCAAGGGCCAGGGACTCATCCAGAAGGCCACCTTCGACGCCAAGTCGGGCAGGATCATACTGCCTCCGGG
>JAATFE010000320.1 GCA_015655365.1 Terriglobales bacterium | reverse complement strand
GGTCTAGGCCATCCACGGACAAGGCGGCTGGCCGCTCACCGACTATCTCACCTCCGACGGCCGCCCCTACTTCGGTGGCACCTACATTCCTCCCGACGACCGCTATGGTCGACCCGGCTTTTCGAAGGTTCTGCTGGCTCTTGCCCATGTGTGGCGCGAGCGCCGCGACGAGGCCTTGGAAACCGCGGGCAGCGTCATGGCCGCCATCGAGCACAACGAAAGTTTCTCCGGCCGCGGTGGCGAGCTAACTCTGGCCCTGGTAGACAAGATTGCCGGCTCGGCTCTAGGCCAGTTCGACCCCCGCAATGGCGGCTTTGGCTCCCAGCCCAAGTTTCCCTATCCCGGTGTGCTCGACCTGCTGCTGGAAGTGGCCATGAATCGCGACAACGATCAGGCCTGCGAGGCATTCCTGCTCACGCTCGAAAAAATGGCCAACGGCGGTGTCTACGACCAGTTGGCCGGCGGTTTCCACCGCTACAGCGTCGACGAGCACTGGGGCGTGCCTCATTTCGAAAAAATGCTCTACGACAACACCGAAATGCTGCGCACCTACGTGCACGGCTTCCAGAGCTTTGTCCGCGAGGATTTTCAGCAAACGGCCCGCGAAATTGTCGCGTGGCTCGACGCCTCGATGACCGACCGCGCGCGCGGCGGCTTCTATGCCTCGCAGGACGCCGACATCAGTCTCGACGACGACGGCGACTACTTTACTTGGACTCTCGCCGAAGCCCGCGAAGTTCTCGATCCCGCCGAATTGGATCTGGCAGCCCGCTACTGGGACATCGGCGAACTGGGCGACATGCATCACAATCCCGCCAAGAACGTGCTTCATGTGAAGCAGTCCCTTGCCGAGCTGGCGGCCCAATCCGGCCAGTCTGAGGACCAGTTGCGCCCGATTCTCGATGCCGCCCGGCGCAAGCTCCTCGCCGCCCGCCTCCTGCGCCCGACCCCCTTCATCGACCGCACCCTCTACACCGGCTGGAATGCCATGGCTGTCACCGCCTACCTGGAAACAGCGAGGGTGCTGCGCCTCGATTTGGCCCAAGACTTTGCTCTTCTCACCTTGACTCGGCTGCTCGATGAAGCCTGGGATGGCGCTGCCGCCCTGGCCCACGTCATCGCTTATCCCGAGGAACAGGCCCCGGCAGGAGGCGTTCCCGGCACCCTCGACGACTACGCCTTCACGGTTCACGCCTGCATCGACGGCTGGCTGGCCAGCGGAGAGATGAAGTTCTATGCGGCGGCGGTCAAGCTGGCCGACGCCATGATTGCCCGCTTCTACGATCGCGTCTCGGGAGCCTTCTTCGATGCCGCCGCGCCTCAGGACGGAGTCGTTCAGTTGGGCGCTCTAGGCGCTCGCCGCAAGCCTCTTCAGGACTCGCCCACCCCCGCCGGCAACCCCACCGCCGCCTCTGCCCTGCTGCGTCTTGAGGCCCTCAGCGGTCGCGCCGACTACCGCGAAATCGCCGAAGATACGCTGGCTTCCTTTGCCGGCATCGTCGAGCACTTCGGCCTCTACGCCGGCAGCTACGGCTTGGCCCTGGAGCGGCTTCTGCTCGATCCGGTGCAAATCGTTGTCATCGGCTCCGGCCCCGAAGCTGCCCGGCTTGAAGCCACGGCTGTCGCCCGCTTCGCCATCAACAAGACTGTCCTGCGGATCTCGCCGCATCGGCTGGTTCCTGGGGGAATCCCCGAGGCGTTGGCCGAAACCCTGCTTCAGCTTCCGGCTCCCGCCGCAGCCGATGCATGGGCCTTGGTCTGCCGCGGCCGCACCTGCCTTCCGCCGGTCACCAACGCGGAGGCCTTGCTCAAATCCCTCGAACCTGAAGAATAAACCGGCGCCGGCACCCGGGCCTCATGCCGCGAAATGTCATAGCATAGAGTCCTTCACTGCGAAGACAGTCCGTTTTGTGCGATGATCTTCGTTAACAAAATAAAGAGAACAACTGAGCCTGATTTTGATGTGAAGCGCCGAATCCGCCGATAAGGAGGATGATGGCCCCTTGTTCATTTTCAGCAAGGATGAACTTGCTAAGAAGCCCTTCAATCCGGCTATTTTTGTGTTGGTTGGCGCTCTCCGCCATTCTTCCGGCGCAGCAGTATGTCTTCCACGCCTACCGGCAGGCCGATGGCCTCAAAAACCTCGCAGTCAAGGCGCTTACCCGAGACCGCGAGGGGTTTTTGTGGGTGGCCACGGAGAACGGCGTCTATCGGTTTATTGGTTCCGATTTCAAGCAATTTGGCCGCGAGCAGGGCATCCTCGAACTCAATATTGAAGATGTCGTCGCGGATTCAACCGGTACTGTCTGGGTCGGTACCAGCGAGAACCTCTACCGCTGGGATGGCCGGCGGTTCCTTCCTGCCGGCCGGGATCCGATTCACATCATGGGTCCTCAGCGGATCGCCATCGAAGATGCGCGTCACCTGTTGGTCGTCGACAAGGACCGCATTTACCGCATGGAACACGATCAAAACGGCAGAATGCTCAGCTACCTGCCTGTTTTCACTGACCGCTTTGTGGAAGCACACCCCAATCTGGGCCAAATCCATAACGTAAACGTCGTGAACAAGCGCACCAGCGGCTCCCGCGTCTGGATTGGATGCGGCAAGGAACTTTGCACGTGGCTGGATGGCGTGATCGACAAACCCGGCCAGTCGCGCGACGGCGCGGTTACCGAGTGGGGCGCAGACAAGGGCCTTCCTGCCGATTCGTGGGAGAGTGTCATCCTCGATCATGCTGGAACGCTTTGGACAGCGGGCCGAAAGCACGTTGCCGTCCTGCCCGCAGGTGCGGCGCACTT
>JAATFE010000342.1 GCA_015655365.1 Terriglobales bacterium | reverse complement strand
GGTCTGAAGCTGGCGCCGAAGCTTTGCGAAAGGCGGGAGCCGAGGTGAAGTTTGGCAACCTCGAAGACCTCGACGGCCTGCGCGACGGAGCTTCCAAGTCGGACGGCGTAGTTCACCTAGCTTTCAATCATGACTTCTCGCAATTCCAAAAGAACTGCGACGACGACCGAAAGGCGATTGAGGCGATCGGCGAGGTGCTGCTGGGCTCGGACCGGCCGTTCGTTGTTACGTCGGGTACGGCGATCGCGGCCAATGTGGACGGCAAGCCCTCGACGGAGGACGGCCCGACCGCTGCGTGGAACCCGCGCGCGGCTTCGGAAGCGGCGGTGAAGGAGTTGACGGCACGCGGCGTGAATATCTCCGTGGTGCGGCTGGCGCAGATTCACGACACACGCAAGCAGGGCCTGATTCCCTTCGTCACAGCGGTGGCGCGCGAGAAGCGTGTGTCGGCCTACATCGGCGATGGAGGCAATCGCTGGCCCGCGACGCACGTTTCCGATGTGGCGCGGCTGTACCGCCTGGCCTTCGAAAAGGCGGAGCCGGGCGCGATCTACCACGCGGTCGACGAGGAGGGTGTGTCGATGAAGGCTATCGCGGAGGCGCTGGGCCGCGGACTGAAGGTGCCGGTGGTCAGCATCAAGCCTGAAGAGGCTGAGGCACACTTCGACTGGATTGCGCGCTTTGCCGGGCACGATATGCCTGCCTCCAGCGCGATCACGCAACAAAAGCTGAACTGGAAGCCAACGGGGCCGGGCCTGATCGCCGATTTGGACGGCATGGACTACACACAGGTCTGAGTCGACTGGCGGCGCACCGGTGGCTGCGTGCAGAGTGCCGGTGCGCTCTGCGTTCATAGTGCCTTTTACGAGTGTGATGCGCGGTATCTCGGATACACCCCACAACCCGCATCAATGCACTTGTCGGTCGGCAATGGGAGTGGGAAGCGAACGAACACTCAGTACCGGACACTGGGCCTGACGCACAATTTCGTAGGCATGAGACAAAGAGGGGCCGCCATAGAGAGCGCGCCGGGATTCAAGACCGAGAACAATCAGGTCTTCCCTGTTTTGCTTTGCGAAATCGAGAACGGTCGACGCTGGCTGGCCCGGCAACACTTGATAGCGGATGGGAGAGTCGGTTTGGCCGTTGCTTAGCGCGTCCATTCTGCGGCTGAAGCTTTCCATTCGTCGCCGGCAGTTGGAATCGGCTGACGAGCAGACGTGCACCACATCGATCTCCGTGTGCCAGGTGTTTGCAACAGTCAGAACATATGGGATGGCTGCCGCGGATTCTGCGGAGAGATCCGTGGCAAACAGCAGCTTCTTCAGTTGGAGCCGCGCGCTGGCTCCGGGAGACCCCGGCCCCACGGTGAGCACCGGGCAGAAAACACAACGGAAGATCTGCTGTGCGATCGAACCGAGGAAGAACTTTGAAATGCCGTTTCGTCCCCGCGTCCCCAACACCAGCAGATCGATCTTGTGATCGCGCACAAAATTCCCGAAGACATCGGGGACCTCGCCCTCCGCGGTCCAGCAGTGGTGCTCCACATCGTCGAGCTTGTGTGCCACATTGAGACGGCCGATCAGTGCCTTGCAGTCCCGATCCGCCAGGGCATCCAGTTGTGGCCTCACATCGGGCACGAAAGGAAACTCCGACGGACGAACAGTATGCAGAAAATGAAGAGCAGCTCCAAACTGGCGAGCCGCGGCCATCGCATGTTGCATGGCCCGCTCCGACCAGGGAGAGAAATCTGTCGCGACCGCTATGTTTCGCAGGATCAGGCTGGAATGTGTAGCATCTGACATTGCCGGATCCTCCTTTCAGACCACAATATCGTTGGGACGGACGAAGCAAACCCGTCACTCCCCGGCGTCTTCGCACCTTGCCCCAGGCAAAGCTGTTCAGACTGCGTAAGACCGCCGCACCGGTCGGTTCCAACTTTGTCCCGGTCGACAGCTTCGCTAATTAATTCTATGTCTGTTGAATAAATTTGAAAAGGGACAGTGAGGAACAAAGAACTCGGCGCATAGAATCTGTGCTAATATGTCAAATTGTATATTCATCATTTGTTGAATATGGACGCAAACAAGGGGCGTCGATGCCGGATTCAGATAAGAAACCAGAGCGCCGCAGACGGGGCCGACCCGCCAAGGTTCATGCCCAGGGAGATATAGCGCTCCTCGATGCGGCGCAGTCCGCCTTTGCCAGGTATGGATTTGAGGGTGCAACCCTGAGAGGGGTTGCGGCGGCCGCCGGGGTCGACCCGGCTCTCGTCGCTCATTACTTTGGCTCGAAGGACGCGCTCTGGGAAGCGGTCGTAGATCGGATGTCGCAACGGCTTCTGCCCACGATTGCCGAACTGGAGGGCCTCAACCGGCGAACAAGCATTCCGATTCGAACTCGGCTTGGTAACGGCTTATGGCAGTTGGTTTCTATCGTCTGTGAAGATCCCGAATTCGGCATGTTCCTTTCCCGCGCAGGAGCCGAGAAGAACGAAAGACTGGATCTGATTGTCAGAAAACTGCTTCGCCCGCATCATGATGCGTTTCAGCCTATCCTGCTGGAAGCAATGCGGCAAAAAGTGATTGGAAAACAGCCGGTTGAGATCCTGTACTTCATGCTGGTGCAAGCCATCTCGATGACGGTTTCTTATCGGCATATTCTCAGTGAGTTCGGTGCGGGCGTCGACGATATTGCGAAACTGAAAGCGGGCGTGATGCAGTGCATCTACGGAACCTTTCTGGAAGGGAACGATGCTCGAATGACTGCGAAGGAGGACGTTCGGAGATTTGCGACGACGCCCGGACGGCGCAAAGAGAGCGTGCATAAACGCACCGCGCCGCGATAAGCGCAACCGATGTGCGAATCCGGAAAGCGCCTCCGCAAGCCGGGTGAGAGAACTGGCAGTACGGTCGGCATTGGATGCCAGCAGGATGCGGTTGGTCCGGCAAGCGTTGACAGAGTCGCTCACCTTGTCTGTCGCCAGTGGAATTGCCGGGTGTTTGCTCGCCGTACTGCTGCTGCGGATTTTCATTGTCATGGCTCCGGATGGCATGCCTTTCCTGTATGGTCCTTCTTGCAGGGGGAGCACTGCTGGCGCGCAGTTTCTGGAATATCGAGAAGCAGAGCCTTGGAATGAACGCCGAGAACATCGTCACCGCGGCGATTTCCCTGGGCCAAACTTCCTATCCGACGCCCGAAAGTCAGATGGCGTTCTTTCAGCGCTTGGAACACAATCTCCGCTACGGGCCGGGTGTTGCAGCATTCGCGCTTTCTCGTGTGCTGTCCAGCCCGCTATTCAACGTGCGCCCGCACGACCCTGTGGCCTTTGCGGGTGTGACAGGCTTGTTGGTTTTGATCTCGTTCCTCGCAGTGCTGATTCCGGGAAGCTCCGCGACTCGTGTGAATCCGACTGTCGCACTGCGATGCGATTGAGGAACACGCTTTGCCAACCAGCGCCGGCAGCGTGGCGCTATCACCGTGCCTGATTCGACTTTAGAGTTTGAAATTTTCTCCGATCTATAAGGGGATATTTTATGGCAGAAAAATGCCCGCGCCTGGAGTTTCTGACTAAGACTCCAGGCGCGGGCATCGGTTGGACAAACAGGCCAGGTTTTTGACCAATTGATTTTGCACCCAAGCTGGTACAACTTCAAACGGTCAGAGACCTAGAAGTTGAAGCGGCCGCCAAACTGCAACGAACGCGTGTTGCCGAAGCTGGTGATGTAACCGAAGGTTGAAGAACCGACAGTCGCACCAGGATTGCTGTTCAGCTGCGGGTGATTGGTGATGTTGAACGCCTCGAACCGAATCTGGAACTCGGATTCGCGGTAAACGTGGAATCCACGGAAAATGCTAGCGTTGGCAACGGATAAGCCCGGTCCGCGGAATTGATTGCGGTTGGTATTGCCAAACACCTGAAACGCGGCAGGCGCAGCCGCAGTTCCGTTGGGGGTGGTGCATTTCGCGTCGCTTGCGATGCAGGTTGACGGTTCGGTGGGGTTGACAAAGGAATTCGGGTCAAACCAGGGTTTGCCACCGCTGACTGCCGAACCACCGGCTGCGCCGCGGTTGTGGCCGCCAAGTTGGTGGTAGGGCGCACTCAGGCTGGCAAAAGTGGGGTTGCCCTGAGAATTCGAGGAAATGCTGTTGTTGGCATTGACTGCGAACGGAGTACCACTGACATGGCTGTACTGTCCGTTGAGCTGCCAGCCACCCAGAATCATGCTGGGGATACCGTTATTGGCCAATGCATGACCATGCCCGAACGGCAGGTTATAGATGCCCCAGAATTCCAGGTTATGCGTCTGGTCGAATCCCGCACTGGCCCGGTTACGCGAATAGAACGCCGGGAAGTTCCAAGCCAATCCGCCGGAGCCTGATCCTGCGCCGTTGTCTTCGAAGTCGATCGCGTGGGAATAGGTGTAGATGACACCGAACTGCTTGGAAGCGCCGCCGTTGTAAGTCAACTGCGACTGCAGGCCATTGTATCCCGCGCTGAACAGCGGCTCGACCGTTCCGATGCCACCCGTGTTATAGCAGGTTAGACCAGTTGTTGCATTGCACCACTGCTCGTTGATGATCTGGTTGGCCTGGAAGCTGCATGGTCCGGTCAGTCCGGTGGACGGGTTATAGTGCCCGTTGGACATGCAAGGCGTGGTAGCGCTGGGCAGCGGCCCCGCGTTCAAGTAGCCGGTTTGAGTGGGCTGCCGGACAGCGTGGGTTCCTACATAGCCAGCATTGGCTACGAGGTTCCATCCCAGGTCGCGCTGAACGAACAGGTTCCAGCTCTCGACATAGCCGCGGTGGAAGTTCTTCGCTACGGTAGTCGTCCCTCCGTTGACCGGCAAAGAAGCAATGCCGGTGGAGAAGTTCGGGATGGCCAACGCGGGAATGCCGTAGCCGAGGGTCATCGGCGCATTGCCATTCGCCGAATCGGTTGCCAAGGTGCCCGCAGCATTTGAGGAGTAATTCTTGACGACATCCATTGGGAAGGCGTCGCGCAAGAAGCGGAAGCTGTCCGGGTCGGAGGTGAGGCCAAAGCCCGAACGGACGACCGTCTTTTCGTTGAGGCGATAGGCTACGCCAAGGCGGGGCGAAATGAAACCCCAGCCCGTCGACAAACCGGCGTTTTTCGGCTCGCCATTCACGCCACCGACTTCGACATTGGCGCTCTGCGGCAGGTTGGGATCGAGGATGTAGATGCCGGTGTGGTCGCGGTAGGGCGGCGGGTAATCCTCGTAGCGGATGCCGTAGTTCACGGTCAGCTTCGGGGTCACTGACCATTGATCCTGGGCATAGGCTCCCAGTTCCGTCCAGCGCAGAGAATTCGGGTTGGAGATTTGGATTGCTTTTGAAACTGCCTGTCCGCCGCCGGTCTGATTCGGAAGGCCTAACAGGAAGTCGGCCAGGGAGTTGTAACTGGAAGCCGAGTTCGGGTTTCCCTTCGAATCCAAGTCCTGCGGACCCACGGTCATGCCGCCCGCAAAGGCGAAGCCGCCACGGGGGGTGCTGACGTAGCCGCCGGTGCTTGGTTGGAAGTGGTTGAGGTCAAAATGGTAGTAGGTGAATCCGAATTTGGTGCTGTGCTTGGCTTTGACCCAGCCCAGGTTCACATCGCCGGTAAACTGGTTATCGCGGAAGAGGAACGGGTTGGCACCGCTGGCATTTCCCATCGAGGAGAATCCGGTGGTAGCGCCAGTCGACGAAATGGTGCCAATTCCGAAATACGGTTGGCCCTCATAGTTGGGTCCGCCGCTAGCTACGCCCTGATTATTGGTGCCGGGAATTTTAAGTACGTCCGAGCCGTAGTTTCCATCGGCAAGGTCAACCGACGACTGTGCGCCCGTCACCTGACGGGTGTAGCCAAAATCCGCATCAAGAACCAGGTTGGCGGAAAAAACATGGCTGACGCCCAAGCCCACATTTTGTACTCGGCCCAGAGCCGCGCCCGGTTGCCCACCATCGAACGTGCTACCGCCGGCCGCGCCCAGTGCCTGCGGGTCGGTTATTGTGAAGGGTTCAATGCTGTATTTGCCAAAGAGCTGCGTATTTTCACTTGGGATATAAGTGATCTTCGCATCGTTGGTGTTGCGGTTGTATGCGAGAGTACCCGTGCCGTTGTAGTCGTTCGCCATCTGACTCGCCAGGATCGACGGGCCCGGAGTACCGATCGCTGTTGCGATGGGCTTCAAATTGGCGATCATTGTAGCCGCGGCGCTCGACATACGCGCGGCCGGGATGCAGTTGCAGTTGTACTCCGACTGGAACGTGGGGCGGGAACCGATGGGCAAATACGGACCCGTGCCTCCGGGTTGCGGATCGTAAAGCGGGAAGGATGAAGCAACCTCAGAGAAGTCGCCCCCAATCATCGCCGCGTCCGGAACCGTCAAATTTCCGGTGATCAGTTGGCGGCGGGTGGTGCGCTCGAAGTTGTCAAAGAAAAAGAGCTTCTTTTTGCCAGTTAGGATGCGCGGGATGAAGACCGGACCGCCAACGTTAAAGCCAAACTGGTCAAACACGTTCTTGGGAACCGAACCACTTGGGTTGGTGGCACTGACAAGCGACGCCTTCGTGGCGGTGTAGGCTCGCGCATTGAAGGCAGCATCCTGGTAATATTCCCACACACTGCCATGGAAATCGTGACCGCCGCTCTTGGTGGATACGCTGATCGCGGCTCCGCCGGCAAGACCCTGCTCGGCATTGAATGAGTTCGTGTCAACGTTGACAGTAGCGATGGAATCCGCCGGAGGCACATACGCGATCAAGTACGGCAGCCAGCCATAGTAGTTCATGGCGCCGTCGATGCGTGTTGTGTTGCCGTTATAGCTCATGCCGTTCACGTTGACCGACATGGCGCGCGAAGGATTGGAAGCCGATGAGTTCTGCTCCTTGACAGCCGCCGCACCGGGAACAATGGTATACAGCGCCTGGAAACTGCGTCCCGCCGACGACGTAAGCGGGAGTTGCGATAGCTGCGTCTCTGTGATCTCGTGGTTCACATCGGCTGTTTCGGTCTGCAGCGTTGGTGGCGCCGTGGACACGGTCACCTCAGCCGTAACAGAGGCTAGTGGGAGCGCTACGTCGATGCGCACCTCCCGGTTGACTTCGATGACGATGCCCTTCTGGGTATACGCGGCGAAGCTGCCCGAATGCGGGAGCGTGACCGAGTAGACGCCGGGAAGCACGTCGCGAAGGGCATAAACTCCCTGTCCGTTGGTCGTGACTGCGCGGGACTGACCCGTGCCCTCGTTGGTCACCGTTACCGCCACGTTCGGAACAACGGCTCCGGTCGTATCGGTGACAGTCCCCGTGAGCGAGCCGTAGAGTACCTGCGCATTGGCGGTGCTGCTTCCAAGAAACAGCACGACAAGCGCGAGCGCCGTCATCAGTAACCCGATCGCCCCCGCGTGGATTCGATGTTTCATTTCTGGCCTTCCTGACATAATCTCCTCCGGAAAGTTGTCAATTGTTCGCGGCTGCCTAAAACTCCGCCCATTGTGTTCATGGCATCGGTTTCCGAAGTCGCCAGAAGCCGCTGGATCCCATGAAATCTGCGCCAAAACTTCGGCATTCGGAATTGGAGAACGTTTCCGAGCCGTAATAATTGGCGACACGAACTATAGGTTCGTTTTAATGGGCTTGTCAAGTTAGAAAAGCGATTTATTCAGGCGGAAGGATGGCTGGGGAATCGCTCTGAACCGGGAAAGACAACTTCATTGTCTGTATCGCTAATGTTTTGTTTGCGTTCCAGCTTTATCCCCCGAGAAAACAAGGGACAAGCGCCGCTACGGAAGCAGAGGGGACTCGTGGCCACGGTTCCACTTTTCGGGGCCATGGCAGGATCGGGATCGGCGCAGCCAAATGCTCCCCCCCAAGCGAATCTTTTTGAGAAGAAACAGCGCTGGAAAGTCCCTGCAAAGGCAGAGCGACTCAGGTTGCGCTCTATGGGAGTTTTCGCTCTTCTTCGGACTGGCGCGATTCCTTGCCGGCCTCCAACAGTTGTTCGCGCACGGCCCCCCGCTGGAAGACGAGTGCTGCCGCACCTCTGAGGCGAGCGATATCCCCTTCGTGCGTGGGAAGGATCTGTGGAAGCGCTCCTCCCAGCGTAAGTTTGGCTGCTTCCTTCTCAATGGCCGGGCCGAAGCGGTGCCAGGCGGAAGTGATGTCGCCGGCAACCAGGATCACGCTGGGAGCAAGGCCAGTGATGATCAGGCGCAGTCCACGGCCGATGTAGGCAGCCTGTTTTTCCAGGGCCTGGGCTGCAAACTCGTCGCCCTCTTCGGCCATGTTGAGCAACTCGTGAAAGGTAACCGTCCTGCCTTGGGGCTGGAGTTCCTTGTAATATCGGAGCGCCGCCCGGCAGGAGGCGAACGTCTCCCAGCACCCTCTCCGCCCGCATGAACAGCGGGGGCCGGAGGGGTCCAGAAGGACATGACCGAACTCTCCCGCCATTCCGCGATTCCCGGAAATCAGTTGCCCGTTGGCGAATACGCCGGTTCCCACGCCTTCCGATACGGTGACAAGCACGATATCGCGAACCCCGTCCATGCGCCTGAAAGTGAGCTCGGCCAGCAGGCAAGCGGTGGCGGCGTTTGCCATCTTTACCGGCAGGCCCATGGCTTTTTCGATCACTTTTTTCAGATCGAAATCGGGCCAGTGCAGGTTCGGCGCGAAAATCAGACGCTGTGTCTCCGGATCGACTCTGCCGGGAAGACTGATGCCGATCCCCTCAATCGATTTGCGCGGAAGAGCCTGCCGCATCCGCAACATGCAATCGGTCAGCAGCCGGGTGGAAGCGGCCGGGTCGGAGGTAAGGGGCACCATGGACCGCGAGAGCAGGCGGCCTTTCAGGTCCACGGTGGCGACGATCGCTTCCTTGGGATGGATATCGACCGCAATCACTACCAGATCTTCGTTCAGCTCCAGGAGGGTAGGGTGGCGTCCGCGCGGCAGGGAGGCTACAGCGCCTTCGCAGACCCACTTTTCCCGAATAAGCTGCTCCACGATCTGCGAGACGGTGCTTCTTTGCAGTCCGGACTGGCGTGACAGATCGGCACGAGAGATCGGCTGGTTCGCCCGGATCAGCTCCAGCACAATGTCGCGGTTGATGCGGCGGGCAGTCTCGCTGGAAGCAAGCTGAACATCCGTCAGATCGATATGCCTCATGCCCCTCGCGTGCGGACGCAATTGCACCGGAATTCCTCCTACTCAACATGTGCCGCGCCTGGTCTATAGCGTTTTTCCAATTTCTGTACACCGGGGCCAAGACTGCTAAGCGGCTTTTTCTCCCTAAGCCCCTGCGGCAGGTTTTCACCGCGGGACGGAAGCAAAAGCCACCTTGCACAATATCGGCGGGTGCACGGGAATTGGAAAATCGCTCGCATAGCGCGGGAAAAATGCGGTTTCCACTGAAAGCCCGTAGCATAGCATGCGATACGGCACTCGGCGAACTGGATGCAGTGTCCAGAGCAGGCATCATGCCCGGCTGGCCCGATTGACAGCTTCGCCACTGCGCCTATATCCTTCGGGATGCAAATTTAATATAGGTGGCCATACCAATGCCAGTCCGTGCAGCCTTGCTCAATCCTCTTCAGTCTCTCGTGCAGTGCAGGCCATCCGGGGGCATGCTGGCCGCCTCCTGGCTCCTCCTGATGGCCTTTGCGATCTGCCCTTTGCGCAGCTTTGGCCTGGGGCAGACGAAGTATGTGGAGACCACTCCGGCTCCAGGCAGCTTCAGGCTGGTGCACGAAGGAGCGGCCGCGAAGATTTACGTGGATACCGGCGACTTTCCCGGCGTTGTGCGCGCGACACACGATCTGCAAGCGGATATTCTTCGCGTGAGCGGTTGCCAGGCGACGGTCGGCACTGAAGGGACATCTCTTTCCGGCGACGTGGTTCTCATCGGCACCATCGGAAAAAGCCGCATCGTCGACCAGCTCATCCGCGAACACAAGATCGATGTGAGCGAAATTGAAGGCAAGTGGGAATCCACGCTGATTCAGGTCGTCTCCCATCCCCTGCCCGGCGTGGCGCGGGGACTGGTGATTGCAGGCAGCGACAAGCGCGGAACGATCTTTGGAATCTACGACCTCTCCGAGCAGATCGGCATTTCG
>JAATFE010000318.1 GCA_015655365.1 Terriglobales bacterium | reverse complement strand
TGATCTCGCCGGTTCCCGGCTCATGGCGGCCCGGAACGTCGGCCACGTGGATCAGCCCAATCGCGTCGATGTGCTTGTCCAGCTTCTCGATCAGGTTGCCCTCCGTCATCTGCTCGTGGAAGATGTCGTAGAGAAATTGCATCTGGGGATGGTTCACCGCGCGGACGACCTCGATCGCCTCCGCCGCCGAAGTAAGGAAGTATTTGGGATTCTCTGCTGCGTGAATGCACTCCAGCAGCAGCCGTACCGGCCGGCCGTCGATCTTGCGTCCCTCCACCAGCGCCGCGGCCCGCTTCAGCGTCTCGACGCAGCTCTCATGCTGCGCCTCCCGCCCGAGCCCCGGAACCACATTGCCCGAGAGCACAATCATCGCCGGGCAGCTCAAGGTCTCCATAGGTTTCAGCGCCTCGTTCAGTTCCTCCAAAAATGCCTCGCGTGCGCCTGGATCGCCTACTCCGTGCTTCATCCCTGCGGTCGCGTCGAACCGGATACCCAGACGCTTGCGCGCGGCGTTGGCGCGGGCAAAATCGGCCTCCTGCCAGTCGCGATACTCGCCCACCAGTTCCACCTGGTTATAGCCCGCCTCGGCCACCTTGGCCAACCGCTCTTCGAAGGGCAGGTCTTTGAAGACCGTCCACAGCATCACGGAGAGCGGAAACGGCACGGCTCCCGGTTGAGTTGAAGCAACAATACCGCGAGCGCCTGCCGGTAGCGGCGGAAGTGCTGCCGCAATAGCAGCCGTGGCTAAAGTTCCTGCAAAAGTACGGCGATTCATGCAATTCTCCTATGACTTCGCTCCAACCCTGCGGGAGCGCTTCAGTTCCTGCCAGTCCTTTTCTGTCTGGTCCGCATAAAGCGCGCCGAACTTGGCGCACGCCGCGGCAAAGCCGTCTCCTGAGCCCAGGTAGCCGGCCAGAACCAGCGGATCGCCGGAACGGGCGTGGCCCCGCGCCAGCAGTTCGCCGCAGACCTCGGCGTAGGCCTGCAATCCGCCCCCGGCCAGATCCTCCAGTTCGATGGATCCCTTATGATCGTTGAGCTGCCGCACCAGGAATTGCCGCCCGCCCATGTGCGTCCAGCCCAAAAATGGGTCGGACTGCAACTGCATCGCCCGCTGCCCTTCTGCCACCCTCTGGCCGTTGTGGCGTGCGGACTGCGCATCGGGAAGATAGGGTGCGTAGGTTGAAGCCGGCTCCTCTTTGATCTGCAAAAACAGCGGATCTTTCGGCCCATTGCCCTCGAAGTACACACAGTAGTCGCGCAGCCCCACCGAGCCTGTTCCCACCACCTTGAAGGCCACACCCTGGGGCCGGTAAAGCGACAACAGGTGCTGTCGCTGCGGCTCCAGCATCTCCTGGTACGGCCCCAGTGAGGCCAGCACGGCCCGCTCCTGCGCCCCGGTCACGCGTGTCAACATGGGCTTTTGTTCCTTGAAGCATCGCGGCTCTCCTGGCTCGCCCGGCACGACCTCGGTAAGCTGCTCCAGTGTGTGCTGCGGCGTCGCCCGTTCCGCCTTTGCCAGCGCGTCGCGCACCGGCTCCGCCTCGTTCATCCGGTGCACCGCAAAGCGAGCCACCTCCACGCTGGGCATCGCGGCAAAAATGCGCATCTGCGCGGCATAGCGCTCGATGCACCGTTCCACGGTCTCGCGCGCTGTCGATTCCTTATGCCCCGAGGCACGCCCCGCCAGCACCAGCGACGCAGCCATGCGCTTCAAGTCCCACTCGAACGGCCCACGGATCGTCTCGTCGAAGTCGTTGATGTCGAAGACCAGCCGTCCGTCCGGCGCGGCATAGGCACCCAGGTTGCGCACATGCGCGTCGCCGCAGAGCTGGCTCATAATCCCCGGACTGGGCAGCACGGCCAAATCCGCCGCCATCACCGCCACTGCCCCACGGAAGTAGGCGAACGGCGTCTCCGCCATCATCTGGTACTTGAGCTTGATGAGCGCCGGCACGCGCCCCTTCATCGACCGCTCCAGGAGAATCAGAGGGGACGTCGTCCGCGCCTTGGGGTTGAATTCGCTGTGTTGCTGGCGGCCCACCTGTTTGCGGCGCGCCTGGCCCAGAATATTGCGTTCGTCCGGAGTTGTCCAATGCATATAGCCCGCAAGATACGCGCTCTGCCTGCGCGGCGCAACCCCTGCAATGCTCGTGCGTTACACTTTTGGCTGGAAGCCCCGCGCCTGCTTGCCACAACCGGAATCGCACGGCAGGGCTCCCTTTCCGGAGGAATTCCCCTTGCCCCGCACTCTCTTCTTCTCGGCCTTTGTCGTTTTGCTCTTCGCCACTGTCCCCCTGGCCGCCCAGCCCCCGCAGAAGCAACTCACCGTCGAGGCGATTTACGCCCACGGCCCCCTCATCGGCAACCCGCCGGACGGCATCACCTGGTCGCCGGATGGCAAGCACGTCACCTATGAGGATGGCGGCGAACTGGTCGATCTCGATCTCAACTCCGGCAAGCCCCACGTGCTGGTGAGCCGCGCTAAGCTGGCCTCCATTTCCGGCTCGGCCGGTTCGGAGACGGACCGCGACCATCGCGACCGCTACAAGATGGCCAACTACGTCTGGGCGCCAGACTCCGCGCACCTGCTCTTCGACGCCAACGGCCGCCTCTGGTTGTACGACCTCCACAACGGCATCGGACTCCAGGTCGGCTTCACCGGCGCGGCGGCCGGCGACGACCCCAAGTTCTCGCCCAACGGCGAGTTCGTCTCCTTCGTGCGCGAACACAGCCTTGCCGTGATCCGGCTCAAGGACCCGGGCAGCCCCATGGCCGTCGTTGCCCCCGCGCCCAACACCCACTCCATCCTCAACGGCGAGGTGGATTGGCTCTACCTCGAGGAACTGGAGGCGCGTAGCAACTACTTCTGGTCGCCAGACTCGAAGAGTCTCGCCTATCTCCAGACCAACGAGTCCCAGGTGCCTCTCTATCCCCTCACCGACTGGATTACCACCCACTCCACGGTCGATCTGCAACGCTACCCGCAGCCCGGCGACCCTAATCCCGACGTCCGGGTAGGCGTCGTCAGCGCCCAGGGAGGCAAAACGATCTGGGTCAAACTTCCCTTCCAGGCGGGCCAGGACTACATTCCCCGCTTCGGCTGGGCGGACCACAAGACCCTGTGGATCGAGACCGTCACCCGCGATCAAAAGCACCGCAACCTTTACTTTGCCGATGCCTCCAGCGGGCAGTCTCGTCCCGCCCTCGAACTCGCCGACGACACTTTCTTCGACGACAAATACGACGTGTACGTGGGCCACGGCTCCATCGTTCTCACCAACTGGACCGACGGCCACAACCATCTCTATCTCTACAGCTACGACGAGGCCAACCCCGGCATGGCCAAGTTCGAGCGGCAACTGACCAAGGGCGAATTCGAGGTGGGCGACGTCCTGCGCGTCGATCACGCCGCCAAACTTATCGACTACGTCTCCAGCGAGGGCAACCCGTTGGAGCAGCAGATCTGGCAGGTCACCTTCGACGGCGAGCGCAAGCAGTTGAGCGAGGGGGACGGCAACCATGAAGGTAACTTCGCGCCCACGGGCAGCGCCTTTGTCGACAAGCACTCCACGCGCCTCGATCCGCCTACCCTGCGCCTCTGCCAGGCCGCCGGCAAGTGCAACGTCTTTTGGCAGACCCGCGCCCTGGAGCCTTACCGCCTGCGCGCTCCCCAGCAATTTGAAGTCAAGGCCCACGACGGCACCACGCTCTATGCCACGCTGCTGTTGCCCGAGGACGCGCCCAAGGGCAGCGTGCCGCTGATCGTGAATCCCTATGGAGGTCCCGGCAAGCCCACCGTGCTCAACCGCTGGGCCGACGGTCTGCTCTTCGACGAGCTGCTGGTCCAGCATGGCTATGCCGTGCTCCACGCCGACAACCGCGGCATGGGCAATCGTGGCCGCGCCTTTGCCCAGGCCGCCTATCATAACTTCGGCCCGGTGCAGTTCGAGGACCAGCTCACCGTGGCCGATGCCGCGCTGGCCAAGTTCCCCCAACTGGACAACGAGCGCCAGGGCTGGTGGGGCTGGAGCTGGGGCGGCACCTTCACCCTCTACGCCCTCTCCCACTCCGACCGCTTCAGTGCCGGTGTCTCGGTTGCCCCGGTCACCGACTGGCGCAACTACGACTCGGCCTACACCGAACGCTACATGAGCGAGCCCGCGGAGTTTCCTTCGGGTTACAAGGATTTCTCGGTGGTCAACTCAGCGCCCAAACTCAAGGGCCGTCTGCTCCTGGTCCATGGCACCGGCGACGACAACGTACACATGGAAAACTCGATCCAGTACATGCAGCGCCTCATCGAAGCCGGCATTCCCTACGACCTGCAGCTCTATCCGCGCAAAACCCACTCCATCTCCGGCCCGGATGTCCGCACCCACCTCTACAACCGCATCCTGGCTCACTTCGAGGAGTATCTCAAGCCTGCCGAATAAGTCTTTGAAAGGTTGATAGACCGTTGAAGCTGGGTGCCCCATGTCTCGATTTTGAGACATGGGAGGCCGCGATTCTCAATCAAACGCAGTTGGGTGCTGGCATGTAGCCGTTCGGATATGAGAGTTAGGCAGTATCCCAGGTCTCAGAATCGGAGCGCAGAAATTCCACCCGTTCCACGAATAGAGCACACGCATTCTCACCCGGCCCAAGGCCGCAGCAAAAACAAAATGACCCTATCTATATTTTTGAATGAAGTTCATTGCGGCGCACGTCCGCAGGGCGCGAATCGGACGTTACATCTCGTGGTGGCGGAAGAGGTCGTCCTTGCTGCGGCAGGGGCAGTGGGTGCATCCTACGCAGCAAACAAGCAGCAGAGCCACTCCCACCGTCACGATGATGGCGAGAAAGCTTCCGTTCGTCGCAAACCAATGTATCAAACTATGCATATTCAAGAACACCATAAGCTCACCTCCAAAACTTCGCTGATCAACTATGCTCATGCGAGTTTTCAGAGCGCCGGACTCCCGACGCGATAAGTGTATCATCGGCCAAATACATTAGTCATTACATCTTTCTAAGAGAACAAAAGGCGAATACAATGCCACTATGGTAACCGGTCCCAATCCGGCCCCGGATTTCGTCCCCGACGAGCGACCGGTTGCGCTCCCGGGAGCGCAACCGGCCGCCAGGGCAGCGCTCGTACCCGCCCCCGATCAAGGCTCGGAGATGAACTGGCTTTTTGTCGACATGAACTCCTACTTTGCCTCGGTGGAGCAGGACGATCGCCCCGAATTGCGCGGCCGACCCATCGCGATTCTGCCCATGATGGCAGACACAACCTGTTGCCTTGCAACCAGCTATGAGGCCAAGGTCCGGGGCGTAAAAACCGGGACCATCGTGGCCGACGCCAAGCGGCTCTGCCCCGATCTAGTGCTGGTCGAGGCGCGCCACGAGATCTACGTTGCCTACCACCACCGCATTGTCGAGGCCGTGGAGAGCTGTTTATCGGTCACGGCGGTCTGCTCTATCGACGAGATGGCCTGTCGGCTGGTGGGCCGGGAGCGGCCTCTGCTGGCCGCCATGGAGATGGGCCGAAAGGTAAAGGCGCGCATCCGCGAACAGGTAGGCCCCATGATTCGCAGTTCCGTGGGCCTGGCCACTAACCGCTTTCTGGCCAAGGTAGCCAGCGACATGGAGAAACCCGACGGCTTGGTGGCGCTGCCCCTCGACATTCTGCCCGAGGCCCTGCGCCAGCTCACCCTGCGCGACCTGCCCGGCATCGGCGCACGCACGGAGAAGCGGCTCAACGAGCAGGGCATCCGCTCCATGGCGGACCTGATGGCCCTGGACTGCGAACATGCCGGCCAGCTTTGGGGTTCGGTGTGGGGCGAGCGGCTGTGGCACTGGCTGCAAGGCGAAAACTTCGACATGGCCGAGAACGAGCACATGAAGTCGCTCAGCCATCAGCACATTCTGGCCCCCGACATGCGCACGCCTGAGAAGGCCTGGGCCGTGACCCACAAGCTGCTCCACAAGGCGGCCATGCGGTTGCGGGCGGGCGGCTTGTGGGCCAGCGGCATCGGACTGGCCATCGGCTTTGCCGTGCCCCGCGCCGAGAAAACGCCTGTCAGCCGCTTCGGCGTGCCTTCGCGCGGCTGGAAATCCGAGCTGCGCTTGAGCGAGTGCCAGGACAACCAGACGTTGATTGCCGCTCTGACCCGGCTCTGGGCCAGCCGTCCGGCAGGGCCGGAGTTCGACACCCCCTACTTCGTCGGCGTTAGCCTCAACGGTCTGGTACCGGACCGCCTGCACAATCTGAACCTCTTTGACGGCACCGAGGACGAGCAGAGCCGCGCCCGCCTCACGGCGGCCATGGACGCGCTCAACAACAAGTACGGCATGAGCACGCTAGCCCCCGCCACCATGTTGACCGCCTTCAAAGCCGCACCCACCCGCATCGCCTTCCACAGCATCCCCGACCTTTTCTAGTGCCTCTTTCTCTCCCTCCCCAAGCGCCCCACGAACTTTTTTCTCCCGATCGCGTAACTCTCTGCATCCCTATGCCCGCATTTGTGCGGATAAGAAAGTAGCAGCGACATTTATGGCCCACGACTGGCACCCGGATTTTGAACAACTCGTAGACGAGCACCAGTCGATGGTCTTTTCGCTGGCTTGGAGAATGACCGGCGACCGCGGTCTGGCCGAGGAGATTGCGCAGGATGTCTTTCTGGAACTGGATCGGCACCTGCGCAAGATCGAAACGTCCGAGCACGCTCGTTTCTGGTTGCGCCGCGTGGCCATGAGCCGCTCGGCAGACGCGCTGCGGAGGCGCAAGGTACGCAGGATGGACCTGTGGGTAGAGATGGACGAGAGTCACTGCGCATTGCCGGAAGATCGGCCTTCTCCGCTCGGTGCGCGCCTGGAGCAACTGCTCGCCACCTTGCCCGAGCCGCAACGCGCGGCGCTGGTTCTTCGCTACCAGGAGGATCTGACACCGGAGGAGATTGCGGCCACCTTGGCGGCGCCGCTGGCCACCGTAAAGAGCCACCTGCAGCGGGGACTGAAGCTGCTGCGGGCCAAGGCCACCGATCATTTGCGGGAGTACATCCGAGTAAAGGAGTCCATGCGTGGAGCTTGAACCAATGGAAGAGTTTGAACGCGAGTTGCGCGAGGCCTTTGTACGCCGCCCCGCGCCGCCCAGCTTGAAGCGCACGCTGATGCAAAAGAGGTGGGCACAGCGGTCGCCCAGCCATGCCGTTCTGTGGCAGCGTCTTGCCGCATCCCTGGCGCTGGCCGCGGTGCTGGGCGGCGCTTTGGAGTGGCGACATCGCGAAGAGGTACGTAGAGGCGAAGAGGCCCGCGAACAGGTGCTCACCGCACTGCGCATTACCAGCCACGCACTGGACAAGATGAATTCGCAACTCGCGGCTCACAACCGCACGCAGGAATAGGGAGCAATATCCATGCAAAGACGAATCGTTTCATTGGTGCTGAAATTTGCGTTGGGAGCGGCGGTTTTGGCCGCGCCGGCGCTGGCACAAAACCCGCAATTTCCTCTGCCGCCGCAGGTAGAAAAAGACCTGGCCGCACGCGCTTCAAACGTCACCGAGGTCACGCTGGGCAAGAACATGCTGGGTTTCGCCGCCCGCTTCATGAACGGCAAAGACAAGGACGAAGCCGCCACTCGGCAGCTCATTCAGGGCCTCGACGGCATCTACGTCCGCGAATACACCTTCGACAAGGACGGTCAGTTCTCGATGGACGAGGTCGACCAACTGCGCAAGCATTTCGAAACCGGCGAGTGGTCGCCCATGGTGCGCGAACGCGAACGCAGATCCAATGAGAGCACCGATGTGATGGTCAAGCTGGTGAACGGCGAGAACCGTGGCATGTTCATTCTGGAGGCCTCGCCTAAAGAGCTGACCATCGTGCTGATCCTCGGCCCCATCCGCATGGAAGACCTGGGCAAGCTGAAGGGCATTGGCGGCCTGGGCGGCGCAATCGGCCCGCTGACCGCCATGCAGCACGGCACTCACGCCACCAAGGGCGCTGACAAAAAGGGAGGCGCACAATGAAACGGATCTGGATCGTTCCCATCGTTCTGGTAATACTCGTGATCCCGGCCGCTGTGCTAGCCGGCGGCGGCGAAGGATTCGACGGCGTGGTGCGCTCCATTGAGAGCCGCTATCACGTGCGCGCCACGCACATTCCTTTCCTCGGTCTCGTGAGCCTGATTGCACGCAAAGCCACGCACGAAGGCGTAAGCGGCCTGCATGTGGCCGAAATCGACGCCTTCTCCGAGCCCGTGAATGGCGACGAACTGAATCGCATGGTCGAAGAAAAGCTGGGCTCGGGCTGGGAGCGGGTTGTCCGCGAAACCACGCGCAATGGCGATCAGCAAACCCTGGTCTTCATGCGTCCCGAAGGCGAGCGCATGGGCCTGTTCGTGGTCGAT
>JAATFE010000441.1 GCA_015655365.1 Terriglobales bacterium | reverse complement strand
GCCCTTGTCCGTGTCCACCCAATCGGCAAAAAATCGCGAGAGATCGGCGCGGGTTCCGGCCTGCTCCAGCAGCTTCTCGAACGAGCTGCGGCCGGCGTCTTTGCCGAACCCCGTGCCTGTGTCCCGAGCGGGCAGGTCGGTGGTCGGATCGTAGGCGCGCAGCGCCGCGGAAAGCGTCGAATCTCCCACTACATCCCGCAGCATCCACAGCACATACGCCGCCTTGGTGCGGTAGAAGACCGGGGAAGTGGCCGTGGCCAGCGGCTGGCCTGCGCTTTGGCCGGGGCTTTCCGGCTCGGCCAGGGCCAGTGCGGTGCGCGCAGCTTCCAGCGTGCCCAAAGCTTGATCGCGTCCGCGCTGCTTTTCAACCCACAGGGTCCCAATGAAGTGCGCCACTCCCTCGCTCAGCCAGGCGTGAGGCGACCGCATCCAGGCGTGCGTGAGAGCGTGGGCCAAAATGCCGTCCAACTGATCCGGCGTGGCCCGGCGAATGGAGGTAACCAGCATCGAGCCGGTTTCGTATGGCATGTCCTGCGGGTCGGGCAGGTCCAGCAAGGTGAGCTGCGAGCGAGGGCGCTGGCCCAGCCAGCCTTGCAGAAAGGGTGTAACGGCAGTGGCCGCCGCGGCCCAGTCCTTCACCGCCGCATCGTCCTCGGGCAAAGTCCAAATGGTCGCATTGGTGGCCGGGTGCGGGGTACGAATAGCTACAAACAGGCTGGGCGCTTCAAAGCCGAGGGTCGAGCCATCCAGGTTGGCGGTGGCCACTCCGGCCACTTCCTGGGTCTGGTCCAGCGCGCCCGACTCGGTAACGGAAAGCGCCGCCGGATGGCCGTTGATCAGAGCCACGGTGGGCGCTTGCCCGTGCGGAAACTCCACCGTGAGCCGCAGGCGGAAGCTGGCCCCGGCCATGCGCTCCTTGTGTTCGCCGATCTCGTCGAAAACGCGCGCGCCGTCGCCCAGAATCACGGGCACGCTGGCAGCCGGATACCAGACCACGTTGCCAAAGCCGCGCAGGCCGGTGAAGGACACGCCGATCCGGTCCCAGTCGGAGTGCAAGGCCACATCTTCGGGAGTCCCGATGGCCAGCAGGCGCTGAGCGGACGGGGCAACGACGCCGGAGTAGGTCACGTCGAGTTGAAGGCTCGCGCCGGGAGCCAAGGGCTGGGCCAGGGGAATGGCCGCCTCGTGCAACTGGCCGGTGTGGTCGCTGTCGGAGTTGAGCGTTGCCACCTGAAAAGCAACGTCTTTGCCGTTCAAGCGAACCCGCTCCCAGCTGAGCGAAGAAGAGATTTGCAGTGGAATGCACGCCAGTGGAGTTTTGCCGTCGTTGCGCACCGCGACCAGCGCCCGCACCGCGATCTGCTGGGCGGCTGAGTGCAGGCGCACGTCCATATCGAAGTTGGTAAAAGTAACAGCCTGCCGGTCGGCATCCTCGGCAGTGGGCGCACTGGCCATCTGGATATTTGGCCGCGCCGCGGATGGTCCAACGGTGGTGGAAGTTTGGCCGTTCTCGTCCGTGGAGCGCGAAAAGACGACCTTGCCGCCGGGTTCCTGGGCTTTTGCCGGGGCCGCTTGCCGCGGAACGGGCAGCGGGGCCGTGCTGGTTTGCGCAACCGAAGGTGAAACCGCCGCACCCGCAGCAGCCACAGCCAGAATCCCGGCAAAAAGAAGCTTCATGAACCCAGGCCTTTCTGTTTCTTTGGTTTAGACGCAGCAGCCGGCTTTGCGCCACCCGCAACGGGGCCAAAGGCTCCAGCAGCGCGGCGCTGGCGGGAGGCCTCGTACAGCACCACCGCTCCCGCCGCCGAAACATTGAGCGAGCTGACGCCGCCCGCCATGGGAATGCGCAGCAGGTGGTCGCAGGTGCGGCGCACCAGGTCGTGCAGTCCCGCGCCCTCGCGTCCCAGCACCAGCACGCAGTCGCCGGAAAAGTCGAACTGATCGTAGTCGCAGGTTCCGCGCTCGTCCAGGCCGATGATCCACAGATTCTTGCGTTTCAGATCTTCCAGCGCGCGCACCAGGTTCACCACCCGCGCAATGCGCAAATGCTCCGATGCTCCGGCGCTGGCCTTCACGGCAACCGGACTCAGCGGAGCGGCCCGCCGCTCGGTCAGCACCACGCCGTCCACTCCGGCGCCGTCGGCCACGCGCAGCAGTGCGCCCAGGTTTTGCGGGTCCTCCACGCCATCCAGAGCCAGCACCAGCCTGCCCGGCGCAGGCGCGGTACCCGTTGTCTTGGGAGCCTCATACAGGTCCTCGATGGTATAAAACTCCTGCCCGCGCACCAAAGCCACCACGCCCTGGTGGGCCGCGGTCTGGGCCATCTGCGTCAACTGCTCGCGCGTTTCCTGGCGCACGCGGACGCCGGCCTCGCGGCACAGCGCAACAAGCCGCTCCAGCCGTTCGTCCTGGCGCTCGCGAGCCACCAATACCTGGTCAAAACGCCGTCTGCCGGCCTTCACTGCTTCCTCTACCGGATGAACCCCATACAGAACTTCCATAAGGGATAGTGTAGAAGATTCGCCATCTCTGCGGCGTCCTCGCCGCGCCCTTGCAGCCGCGCCGGAGGCGCTGCATACTGGGCCTGCCGGGGTGCCTATGAGTGCTCAAGCCAGGAAGTCTTTCCGCGCCGTGCTCGAGCCGGAGGGTGCGCGGCAAGATCGCCCAAAAGCGCCTCTCCGCCGCCCAATAAGCAAATTCCGCCGCAATTCTCCGAAAATGAGACTCCGCGCCCCATCCTGTCGTCTAATGGAGTGAGATGAGCACAGTTGCGTCCGTTCGACCTCTTTTCGCGCCGACTTCCTCCGCAGCGCTTCAGGCTCAGGTGCGTCAGGAGAGCCTTGCCATCGCCGCCGGGCTCAAGCGCCAGGATGTTGGCCTGCTGGATGAGTTGATCGTCCGCTACCAGCATCGCCTGCTGCGCTATCTGCTTTATCTTTCCGGCAATCGCGAGCTGGCCGAAGACCTGTTCCAGGAAGTTTGGATGCGGGTGATGGTCCGCGGTGCCCAGTTCAACGGTCTGGCGCGGTTCGATACCTGGCTGTTTACCATTGCGCGCAACCTGCTCATCGACCAGCGGCGCAAAAAGACCATGTCCAGCCTCGACGAGCTCTTTGAAGTGGGAGGCGAAGACGACCGCCCCATGAGCTTCGAGCTTGCCGACGACGAACCGACTCCTTTCGACCGCTGCGCCAACGTCGAAGACCGCGAACGGATCGCCTCCGCGCTGCTGGAGCTGGATACGCTCTACCGCGAGGTGCTGGTGCTCCGCTTCCACGAGGAGTTGTCGCTGGAAGAAATCGCCAAAGTAACCCGTGCGCCTCTTTCCACCGTGAAATCGAGGCTTTATCGTGGCATGGCCGCACTTAAGCCAAAACTGGAGCGCAGGCCTCTGCGCCACCCGGAGACCGTGTGAATTTCCGCGGCAGCGCCGACGATCTCAAATCGGGCGCGAACCGCGACCTGGTTTCGGCCCTGGCAGGAAGTCAGACGGACCGCGAAAGCTCCGTGGCCCATCGCACTCACTGCGTCGTGGTTGCCTCTTTGGGCGTAATGCAAGAGCAGAAAGCCGGTTGCAAACGCGGTCGCTGCCTGGCGCTCGCGGCCATGGTGCTGGTGGTTCTTGGGTTGGGCCCGCTCATCTGGTGGATCACCGAAGATCTGGTCTCGGAAGGGCGCTTGAGCGACCTGAGCGGACAGTTCACCCTGGTTGTCTGCATCCTCTGCCCTGCCATCGTCGCAGCCGCGCTGGTAGCCGGCTGGGCGCGCCACCGCTCCTGATTCCCCAATCTCCCCCCCTTTCCTCCCGAATCTCTTCGCAGCTTTGCGCAACTTACCGATTTGCTGCCTCGTCCATTCAAGTAGAGACTAAGCTTTGCTTAACAACCTTATGGCGAAAGCCTGGTTTTGGAAGGGCACGACTTTAGTCATGCCGCAAACGCTCGATTACGAACGATGGGCTTTACAGGCTGCGGAAAAACACGGGCAAAAGGGCGATATGCGTCAGGGCACGACTTTAGTCGTGCCGTAAGTGCCACAAAATCAACGCGGGCTTTAGCCCCTGAGGGACGTAGTTAAACAATTTGGACCTGCTCCACAGGCGCTTAACCTCTCTTCACGAATACCCACCCAGGGCGGGATGCTTATGTTTGAATCTCAATCGATTACCCCGGCCGAAGACGAGCGCATGATTCCTGTGTGGTCGATCATCCTGGCTTCCGTGTCTTTCTTGCTGGTGGAGTATTACGTCTGGGTCGTTCTGCCGGAACACAGAAACCGTCCTGTCCCCCCGCTCGGTTTCCGCATCTACTTCAACCTCTCCTGGGGCTTTCTGATCGCCATCTACTCCCTGATGGTCGGTTACATCAGCAAGGACGCGCCGCGCCGCGCCATGAGTTCCCGGTTCTGGATCCTCGTTTGCTTTGTCATGCCCGGTGGCATCGGCGCTGTGCTCTACTTCCTCCTGCGTCAGCCGATGGTCTCGCGCTGCCCTGCTTGCGGCACCCAGGTGCAGGGCGGCTTCCACTTCTGCCCGCAGTGCAACTACCGGCTCGCCGCCAACTGCGGCCACTGCTTCCGCACCGTGCGCACCACCGATCGGTACTGCACGCGCTGCGGCCATGAGTTGGCCTGCGATCACATGCCGGCGCGGCTCCACGTGCTGGGCGAGTAGGGTGCCCGTGAACGCGCGCGGCAGAGCCCTGCTCCTTCAGGGATTGACCCGCGCCGGTTCCCTTCCTACAATCGAACTTCCGATCCGTATGCCCATCTCCGCGCTCATCATCGACGACGAACAACTGGCCCGCGAAGAGCTCAAGTATCTGCTCGACTCGGTGGGTGGCGTGGACGTAGTGGCCCAGGGAACCAACGGCATCGAGGCCGTCGATCTGATCGAGGAATTCCACCCCGACCTGGTCTTTCTGGATGTGCAGATGCCGGGCCAGGACGGCTTTGGCGTAATCAACCGCCTGCTCGAACGCCGCCGCGTGCTGCCCGCCGAAGACGTCGAGCCGCTGCCCCAGTTTGTTTTTGCCACGGCCTACGATCAGTACGCCGTGCGCGCCTTCGACGTGAACGCCGTCGATTACCTGCTCAAGCCCTTCGACCGCACCCGCGTGCAGCAAGCCGTGGAACGTGTGCGCGACCGCATGGCCGGAAGTGTCGCAGGCGTGAATGGTTCTCCGGTTGAGACCCCGATCGAGTCGCAGCTCGACGCCCTGCTCAAGCTGCTGAACCGGCCGCAGGGAGCCTCGCGCACGCCGCAGCCGGCCAAGCTGATTGTGCAGGCGCAGAACCGGCTCTTGCTGGTCGATCAGGCGGAGATTTGCTACGCCGCCATCGACGAAGGCGTCATTCGCGTGGTCACCCCCCATTTCGAAGGCCAGTCCAAGTGCCGCACGCTCGAGGAACTGCTCGACTTGCTCGACCCCGCGGTTTTCTGGCGCGCCCATCGCGGTTTTGTGGTCAACATCAACCACATCCGCGAAGTGGTGCCGTGGTTCAAGTCCAGCTACCAGTTGCGCATGAACGACAAGCGCCAGACCGAGATCCCCGTCAGCCGCGCCCAAACCAAGCGCCTCCGCGAGCTGTTCAATCTGTAGGCGTATTTCTCTGCCAAAACCAGACCTAGCCAACGCCTCAGTCGTATCTCTCGAACACAATCTGTTTGCGGTGCCATCCGAAGCCGGCCAGGCTCTCGCGTACCGAAGTGACCATGAAATTCAAGCCGCAGATGTAGGCGTAGACCTCGAAGTTGAGCTCGGCAGGCGGAATCGCCGGGTCGACCGCGGGCTGCGGATGCGGCAGGCCCAAACGTGCGGCGCGTTCCACAATCTTCGCCACATGATTCTGCACATAGCCCCGCAACCCTTTCCAGCTATCCTGCGCGCGGCTCAGCGTGGGCAGATAGTGGAAATTGGGCTTGCGCCGGGCCAGCGCCTCGAACTCCTCGTGGTAATACATGTCGGTCTCGTAGCGGGTGCCATAGACCAGCCAGATTTGCTTGCCATTGCTGCGGTCGGGACCGTCGGCGGGAAACAGCCATTGCGTAAAGCCGCGCATCGGCGCCACCCCGGTCCCGGTAGCCACCAGGATCGAGTCCGTGATCGGCTCGCGCAAAATGAAGTGCCCGTGCGGCCCATGCACATTGATCTTGGCGCCAATGGGCAGGTCGGGCAGATCGGCCAGATGGTTGGAGAAGAACCCCTCCTCCACCCGGTTCACGCACAGGTCGAAGCGGTTGCCGTTGGCCGCCGAAGCCAGCGAGTAGGCGCGGGTCTGTTGCTTGCCCTTCGCGTCGTCGGCGACAGCGGAGACAAACTGCCCCGCGGCATAGGAAAAACTCTCCAACTCATCGATGACAAACTCGAAGTGATAGCACTGAGCCTGCTCGGAGATGCACTCCTTGCGTTCCAGGCGTGCGGCATAAAGTTGACGGTCCACAGCAACCCTCATTTCTGACAGACGATCCACAGTACGAACTGCCAGCAGTATGACCAGCCGAGCGCCACGGTGGCAAGCCAGCCCTGCTCGCGAACCACAGGCTGCCAATCGACGGCCACGTTATTTTCCGATGCAGAACGTGGAAAAGATCAAATTCAAAATGTCGTCGGAAGT
>JAATFE010000124.1 GCA_015655365.1 Terriglobales bacterium | reverse complement strand
GTCAGCTCTCTGGCCTCTGCCGAGCGCATCCAGAACCTCGACGATCTGAAGGCGCAGCTCAGGCAGTACCACGAATGCACCTGCAAATGCGGCTGCTACGCCAAAGATCTGGATCGGCAGGCGGAGCAGGCCATCGACTTTCTTCGTGTCCGCGCCGCCCAGCGCATTCCCCAGGAGAAGCTGGCTCTAGTCTTGGACATCGACGAGACCACGCTCTTCAACTACGAGGAAATGCAAAAAGTCGATTTTGCCTACGACAGCAAGGTTTTCTCCGCGTGGGTTGAGACCGCTAAGGCCCCTGCCATTCCGGGAACTCTGCGGCTCTACCGGGAAGCGCAGCGTCTGGGCGTACAGGTCTTCTTCATCACCGGCAGGCCAGACGCGCAGCGCGCCGCCACCGAGCGCAATCTCCGCAGCCAGGGCTTTCAAAACTGGCAGGAGCTGACCATGCGTTCCCCGGCCCAGGCCAAAGAAGCCACGCCAGTTTACAAATCCGCCGCGCGCGCCGCCATCCAGGCGCAAGGCTACAAAATCGTGCTCAATGTCGGCGATCAGTGGAGCGATCTCAAAGGCCAGCCCGAGGCCGAGTTCTCCGTCAAGTATCCCGACCCCTTCTACTTCATCCCGTAGGGCAGGGAAGCAGAGGAAAAAAGCAGGCGAGGCACTCCCCAAGGAGCATTCCGAGCTCCCGCCTGAGAAGAAATGATTTGTGCTACTCCCTACTCCCTGCTCTCTGTCAATGCACCCGGATTCCGCCCGACCTCGTCTGGATGCGCACCGTGGGTCCGCCGCCGTTCAGTTTGCCGGTCAGGTGGTGCCGGTCCGAGGAGCCCTGCATCATCATTTCGTGGTCCGTGTGGATGTTCCCCGATCCGGTCGAGGCGTCCAGCGTCAGTGGAGCATTTCCAACCCAGAGCTCCACATTGCCCGAGCCCGTTTCCAGGTACCAGGGGGCAGTCGGTGTTCCGCCTACCTTGATCTCGCCCGAGCCGGTGCCTGCGCGCAGTCCGCCGCGCAGGTTCTTGAGTTCTACATTGCCCGACCCGGTCTGCGCCTTCACGTCGCCCTGTCCCGTCTGTTCCGCATAAATGTTGCCCGACCCGGTGTTGACCGAGAAGCCTCCATGCAACCCGGTAGCGTGAATGTTGCCGGAGCCGGTCGAGAGCTTCGCGTTTTCGCCAATGCTGTCGTCGTTGATATTGCCCGAGCCGGAGCCCGCATCCAGAAAGGCATCTGCCGGGGCTTCGATCTCGTATTCGATGCTGATGTTGTGCAGGTTTTCGTGCCGTGCGCCGATGCGGATGATGTTTCCCGTCTGCTCCACCGGCGGATTGGCGGCAATCTGCCGCACCTGCTCGTCGCTTCCGCCCCAGCCCGACTTGACCCGCCCAAACACATGCACCCGGTTGCCCGAGCCGTGGGTCAGGTGAATGTTGCCCGATCCGGTCGAAACGGTAAGTTCCACCCGCCCATTGACTGTCATGCTGCGCTCAAATGTGGCTTCCGAAGCCAATGCAGGAACCGCCGCTACGGACAAAGCCGCCGCTGCTATCCAAACAAATTTCATCGCATCCCTTTCGCTGTAGAGATCTCTGACCCCTGCTCTCTGTCGTTACTGCTGCAAAACCACCTGCTCGCCTTCCTTCAGCCCGCTCAGAATTTCCGTCACCGAGCCGTTGGAAAGCCCAACCTTCACCAAAACTTTGCGCTTGCCTTCCTTCTGCTTCTTGTCCGGAACCTCCACCGAAGCGTTCTTCTGGTTGTCGTAGATCACGGCATTCTCCGGCACCGTCAAAACGCCCTTGTGCTCGTCCAGCAGAATCTCGGCGTTGGCCGTCATGTTGGCCTTCAACTCCCCGCCGGGGTTGTCGATCGAAACCCGCACCTCGAAGGTGGTCACGTTGTCCTTCTCCACCCCCAGCGGCGCGATCTTGGTCACCTTCCCGTGAAAGACGCGGTCCCGGAAGCTTTCCACCTTGATCCGTGCCTGCTGGTTCATGTAGACGTGCGCAATGTCCGCCTCGTCCACCTTGCCCTGCACGTAAACCTGCGTGGTGTCGCCCTCGGTCATCACCAGCGTGGCCGTCGAACCCAGCACCAGGATCGAGCTGACCGCGTCGCCAATCTCCACGTCCCGCGACAGAATCACTCCGTCCATCGGCGCCAGAATTGTCGTATAGCTCAGCTGTTCGTTGAACTGGTTCAAGCTGGCCTTGCTTTGCAACACCTGGGCCCGCGCCTGTTTCAGCTTGGCCGCGTCCACCCCGATCTGGGCCTTGGCCGAGTCGCGCCTGGTCAGCGCCGCCAGGTAGTCCTTGTTGGCGTCGTCCAGCGCCTGCCGGCTCACAATGCCTTCCTTTTGCATCTGCATATTGCGATCCAGCGTCGCCTTGTACATGGGCAGATCCGGCGCCGCTGCATTCACCTTGTCCTGCTCGATATTAGCCTCGTAGGTGGCCACGTTGGCCTCCGCTGCAGCCAGTTGCGCCCGCTGCGCCTCCACCTCCGCCATAATCTCCTGCTGATCCAGTTGCGCCAGTTGCTGGCCCTTTTTCACCTGGTTGTTGATGTCGACGAAGAGCCTCTCCACAATGCCCGAGGCCTTGCTCTTTACCTCGACCTTGGTGATGGGCTGAATCTTCCCCGTCGCCACCACCGAGCGCGCCACGTCTCCGCGCGTCACCTTGGCCAGCTTGTTGGCGTCGATCGTCGAGCCCTTCACCAATTTCGTCAGGCCCACTCCCAACACCAGCAAAACCACTACCGCGGCTGCACTCAGCCAGATCCAGAACTTCTTGCCTTTACGCGATGCAGCCACCGGAACCTCCAGGCGCAAGGAGTACCGGAACTCCCCGTTGCGCAGTCAATTGAAAAGTAGACCCAGAACTCAGACTGCGG